>WRNV01000142.1 GCA_009776445.1 Oscillospiraceae bacterium
CTCGCAATGTCTAAGCAGAAGTTTATCAGAGAATTGTACTATGTCAATGGAAAAAGCATAACCGAAATCGCAGAAAACAGCGGCCATGACCGGAAGACGGTCCGTAAAATCGTAAACAGGGATGACTGGAATGAGCCTGGCGGCGGTGCGGAGCCGGAACACGCAACACCGAAACTGGAGCCCTTTAAGGAAACAATCGACGAATGGCTGATTGACGACAAGCGATCAAAAAGGAAACAGCGGCACACTTCAAAGCGGGTATACGACAGGCTGTCAACCGAGGAGGGGACACGCGAAACGTTCAATTGCTCATATGAGACGGTAAACGCCTATGTGAAGAAGCGGAAAGCGGAGATATTCGGCGAACGGCTGGAAGGCTCAATACCGCTTGAACACAAGCCGGGCGAAGCGCAGGCTGATTTCGGCGCGGCCGACTACTATGAGAACGGCACATTGCGCGAGGGGCACCATTTCAACATATCGTTTCCATACTCAAACAAGGGGTACCCCCAGCTATTCCCCGGAGAGAATACGGAATGCCTGCTGGAAGGGCTGAAAAACATTTTTGAGCATATAGGCGGGGTGCCGCCTGAAATATGGTTTGACAACGCGACAACGATGGTTGCCGGCGTACCGAAAGACGGGGAACGAAAACTGACCGAGAGGTTTATGCGGTTCAAGGAACACTACGGCTTCACTGCGATATTCTGCAACTTAGATGCCGGGAACGAAAAAGGCTCGGTAGAGGGGAAGGTGGGCTACCACAGGCGGAACATGCTTGTCCCGATACCCAGGTTCGAGAGCCTCGGCGAATACAACCGGCATCTCCTGACCCTCGCCGACGCGGATGCCTCACGTGTGCACTACAGAAAAGAAACCTTGATCGAGGAGCTCTACGCGGAAGACAGCGCGTCTTTGATCCCGCTTCCCAGAAACGAATTTGACACGGCCGGGCGTATGAGCGCAAGGACCGACAAATATGGCATCATACGGCTGGAAGAAGGCAAGCACGAATATTCGACAGCGCCCAGATATGCAGGGACCACGGTAACGGTCAGGCTGACGTCCACGATGGTCACGATCCTAGATGAGTCGGGCAAAATAGTAATCACCCACGAACGGCTGTATGGGGACAAAAAGGCCCGCCAAATGAATTGGATACCATACCTTGAGCAGTTGGCAAGACGTCCCCGAGCCGTAAAATACAGCGGCATATACAGCATGCTGCCACCGGTGGTCAATGAATACATAGGAAAAAGCACGGGCGGCGACATATCGGCAGTCGTAAGGATGATCGCGGAATTGACAAAGAGGGCTGGGTTTGAAAGCGCCACGGCGACGGTTGCGCAGGCGATCAGCCACAATGCGCTGGATGCGGACAGCCTCATGGCGCTGCACAGGCGGCTGTTCATGGACATTCCCGAATTGCCCCCGCTAAAGCACCCGGACCTTCCCCACCTGGATCCGCTGCCGCCTGACTTGGCCAGATACAGCCTAGCTATCGGAAGGGAGAACTGACAATGAAGATGCACGAAGCGGAAATACTCGAACTGTGCAAACGGATGCGGCTCTCCCGCAATTTGGCGGAACTGGCACTAACGACTGAAGCGGAAAGCCACCAGGAGTTTCTTGTAAAGCTGTTCACGGAGGAGCTGCACTACAGGGATGCACGTCGGTACGACACCTTGGTCAAGGCGGCCGGTTTCTACAGCGTGAAGACGCTGAAGGGGTTTATCACGGACGATATACAGTTCCCGGCAGGCGCGGGCCTCGATGAGCTCAAATCTCTGGCCTTTATTGAGGACAAATACAACATATGCATGTATGGCGGCACCGGAACCGGCAAAACGCTACTGTCTACGGCGCTTGGGGTCCTCGCGTGCAAACAGGGCCTGCCGGTGAAGTTTTACAGGACAGCGGCTTTAGTCAACAGCCTTTCCGAAGCGAAGGCATCAGGGACGCTGTCCAAGCTGCTCAACAAGATCGACAAGGCGGCCGTCATAGTGCTGGACGAGTTCGGCTATGTCCCTGTGGACCGCGTGGGGGCGCAGCTGCTGTTTGAGATAGTCTCTGAGTGCTGTGAGAAAAAATCAATCATTTTGAACACAAACCTTGACTTCTCAAGCTGGGTAAACATCCTGTATGACCAGAAAATGACGGCGGCGCTCATATCCAGATTGCTGCACCACTGCCACCTGCTGGTTTTCACAGGACCCGACATGCGGCTAAAAGAATCGAGCATCAACGATATGTACTCCAGAATAGCGGGATGATATGGGGAAGGGATCGGAGCGCATCGCAGCTCCCGTATACAATGGNGTTGACATTAGTATAGCAATNTGATATACATATGTAAAGCTATATGCNAGGAGGGNTATCATGGAGAGCCNCGTAAAGAAGCAGGTCAATCTCCGCTTGAAAAATACCGTCATCAAAGAGCTGCAATCTCTAGCAAAAACGCATCGCGTAAGCCAGGCTGACGTCGTTGCGATACTGATACACTGGCTTTACTCCGACGGTGAGGACACGGAAAAACTAGAAGAGGCGTTCGGCACAGCCGAATCCTTATGACTGTAGTGCTTATTGCGCTTATCTGATGATGTGTCAAAAAAGGGGGATGGCAGACATGGAGTTAAAAACAGGTGTTGATTACGAGTTGAGGACTCTGTTAAGAGAGGAACTGGAGACGCTGCAGAAATACGTAGAAATGTTCGATGATATGTCGCAGGAGGAAAAGGCCGAACTCCGCGAGTGGATGGCGCAGGGCAAAAGCGTCAACTCGAACCCGAACTATCTCTATGCCGAGAACGGCTGCCTTTTGGATTTCATCAATGCTAGCCGGATGGACAGGGATATGGTAGAAAACCCGGAAGATTATCGTTAAATATCACGAGTCCATGTTGTTTATGGGCTGTCGTGATCTGAGATTGTCGCTCAAAATTCCCCACTCGGGACGCGGGGAAAAAGTTTTACAATTTCGGGGAATTTACTCTTGCAATATACATTTCATTCTCTGCTTTCCTCATGATGGAAGGCTTAAGGCGTCCAAATACAAAATCCCACGATGTGGCGTTCTATGCTGTGTAAACGTCCAGATGTTATCGTTCTATAGAACAGAAGGGGAAGAGAATCAATGCCTCTTCCCCACTTACTACAGACAGATTCAATATCTATACCAATAAGTGTAAACATAAACGCGGGCGCTGGCACTGGCCGTCTCTGCTGACCTTATTGATATGACGTTTTATACGTATAGAAAGAGCGCTTCCATATGTGTGTTATTGTTTAAAGGTATCGAACCTGTGGCAACAGAATTGGTCGTATCTGAGCCTACACAGGTGCATGTACACGAACAGACATTACATGCACAAAACTCCTCCATTTCTTCAATCGATTTACTCGATGAGGCAAAGTTTTTCTTTAGTTTATCCATTTTTGACACCCCTTTCTTGTTTATGAGTTTCATAATGATTTATGCTTACTGATTCTGTCAGTATGTATAGCGTCTGTCCCACTACAAAGAAACCCAAATTCTATTTTTTTTCAGATAATTTTGAACATAAAGAATCTAATCACTTATCCATAGACAAAGAGAGCTCCGATATATGACACATTGTCAGAGGGAGTCCTTGCATTAGAAGCATACACTTCAATGGTACCTGTACAGGTGCAGGTACATGTACAGGTGTTGCAGACGCATACCTCCTCCATTTCCTCGATAGTTTCACTTGTTGTTGCAAAGTTTTTCTTCAGCCTATCCATTTTTACAAGTCCTTTCATACATTACTTCTTTTGAGAATAATTTATTATTACCCACTATCAGTCCAATGGTGAGCAATAAAAACCTCCAGTAACCGTTCCTCTTGCACAATAGAGGTCGATGTCATAGACTCGCGGGTAGTCTTTATATATATGCGGTGTTGATGTCGCGGCTGGGTTCCATGCATCTCCATATCGCAACTCCCGCTTCGGTACACATATCTACCACGGTCTTAAATACATCGTCAGCACCATCGAAAAAGATTCCGTCTATACCCAGGTCTATATATGTCTGCACTAAGGAGATCGGTGCCTGCTTTGAGTTTTCTGAAATCATGTGCATTCCTTTATACTCGATATTCATGCGTTCAGCCCAAGCTCCAAAAGCCCTATCAAAATCAAAAAAAAGGTATGTCTTAATTCTGTATCCGATTAAGTACACAACCTCAAACTTTCTATACATTGTGTAGTCGAAGTCCCTGTCGAAATAGCCGGCATCAACAGGGAACGGCAGACTGGAGGCAAATTCTTTTGGATAATCTATCTCTTGTGAAGACGTGTCATTATTTGCAGAACATGCTTCAAGGAAGGTTGCCGATAGGCACAGGAATAAAACCAAAGATACATATTTCTTCATAAAGTATACCCTACGTGGTTACACGAATATCAATTCTTTCATACTAGAATTGAGTTATTACATAACAATCTGATATATCGCTTCTGCGAGGTTCTCGACTGTCATGACCTCAAAACCATGCGTTTTTAATATGTCATATACTCCAGCTCCATACTTTGTTTCCAATATCTCAAAAATGTAAAGAAAATCAACGGGAGCGATGCGCATGTCTTTATCAATCAAACTAGCGCTATCGGATAAGTCTAAAATACCCAAAACCTCTTTAGCGGCTTTGTGAATCGTCATAACAATACTTTCTTTTGTAATAGTCACTGCATCATTGCTCCTTGCACACTTACATAACGTCAACGTTGCCTTTCAGAATCTCTATGCAATTCTCAATCACGGCAATTGCTTGCTCACGGTTCGCATGATCGATAATTGGCAACCCACTGCTCGCAGCATCAGGATAATTCTCGGCGATGAACTCATCGCTAAAGAACTCGTATATCACTTTTTCGTACTCTTCGTTCGGTATCTCATAACGTGTTTTGGATATTGCATATGCTTGAACAGATATGCCAAACTTTTCAGCGCAGCGCTCTGCAAAGCTCTTGAGCCCCTTGGCAAGGTTCGGCCCATAGAGAAAATAAGTGCAAAACGCCGCTATATCGATCTTCAGAGCATACGATGCGATCAAAGGGTACTCCGCGAAATGGTGATATTCCTTTTTTCTGAATGGTGCTGTTCCTTCCGGAATGCCGAATATGACAAGCTCTGGGTTCAGTGCTTTTTCCAAGCGCTTGAAATAGTGGTTCAACCTGACGATTTTTTCCTGAAATGACCGCTCTTCATATAAGAACTGTGGCATAGTGTAACATCCGAACAGCGCGCCTAATGAATTGGGAGATACGGTAACAGCTGAATGATTCCGTTCCAAGACTTCCTTGATCGTAAGCAGAGTCTCAAATTTTCCGCAGTGCTTGCCAAACCCAAGCACTCCAAAAATTGGGACATCGCTCTTGTACATCGTAATCTCTTGGCCATGGGAATAGGCGTCAGCGGAATCATCGGTATAATCGAATAGGCGTTCGAGAGTTGAATAACTATCTTTATACGCATCCAATTTTAGTTCTGTTTGCGCGTGAGGTGTGATAAGTACCTCCTTGCCGAGCTGAATAGCGTCTTCTATCACCTGATAATACTTGTCCGGCCTATACCCTCTATAATTGTCGATTATCACGACTGCATCAGTATCATGCATGAGACGATCATATGAGAAGTCTATGAGGCCAAGGGCAAGATTAAGATCATTTATTCGTCTTGCGTCCTCCTTGAACGACAAGAAGCCGTGAACCGTACAGTCCGTTAACGAATCTCTGTGTTTCACGAGTGTATGGCAATCTTGGTGATATGGAAAAATAGTAATTTTTTTCATCTTTGTTGCATCCCAACCGTTTCTGAATCGTAACCAAACTCTCTAAGCACGGACAATTCATACAGATTTGCAATTGCAGCATTCTTGCAACGGGAACACTCTTTTATCTTGTCTTCCTTGGTGATAATCATGTCAAACTCAATCTGCGAAGCGCACAGTTCGCATTGCCTCAATCCCCAACAGTTTTTGCACTCAGTTTCGGTGATTTTTCCAATGTTCATGATGTGCACGATCTTGTCAACGTCAATCCCTTTGTCAAGAGTGCCGATAACAAAGAAATCTTTCATTTCGCTAACGCGTTCGCACGGAAACAACGTTCCGTCTGCACGAACGAACAACCGCATTACACCTGCTAAACACGGCCCGCCCGGATGCGCTGTTATTCCCAATGGAATACGGCTGTCGATGCTTTCTTGTCTTCGCCTGATCGCGTCTTTAGCTCTGTTGACCAGAGGGCTGACATGATTGCTATCGAGTTTGCCGACAAGAGAGAAAAGCATTTTTATGTATTCATAATTCCTTATCATATAATAATTTCTGTCATATGATATCTCGCCTTTATATGATTTTTCGTTCATGCTGTTGAAGATGATAGTCTTGTCGTTAAAGAATTCGTCGGTATTAAAATACTCCAGTGTGCAATCGATGTCAATGTGAGGATTGATTGTTGTCAAAAAAGATAGCTTGCTGACAAACTCAGGATATCTGTCCGCTATTCTTCGTACATTACTTATTATAAGGTCGAAGGATCCGTCCCCATTCGCGAATTTCCGATTCGTGTCGTGTTCCGTTTTTGACCCATCTAGGCTTATGCTTAGGTCGAAATCGTTTTCTGATAGATAGTCAACTACATCGTCTGATAATAATGTCCCATTTGTTGTCATGTTGAATCTTATACGCTTACCCTCTACCATGCTTTTGGCATAATCGACGCATTCTTTGATTAACTCGAACTCGAGAAGCGGTTCTCCACCGTAAAAACCGATGACGACTTCTGACAACTCGCCATTTCGTTCAAGAAAAAAGTCTATCGCCTTAAATGCCGTTTCGAGGCTCATTCGTTTGTTTGAATGTGTGCGCTGCCCCTGATATATACCGGAATAAGCGCAGTAACCGCATCGCAAGTTGCATTGTTGCGTTACCTGCAGCGTCAGCTGCTTCATTCGAGAGGTCAGATAAGACTTCATTATCAATGTGCTGGGATGTTCTATCTGTATTACGGTGTTCTTCTTAAAAAGGTCCTCATCTCTGTAACGCTCAATAATAATGCTTTGCTCAGCCGATATCTTACCGTTCTCGAGTAATTGAAATTCTTTGAATTCATCCTCATTAACCCTGATGACGGTATTGGCATGTCTGTCGTAAACGTAATTGTACTTTCGTGTTTTGAATGCTTTGAAGATTGTGTCTATTTGCATCANATATCATTCCCCTCACTATTGCTCAGTCCAGTGGTGACCTATAATAGTCATCAGGAACCGTCGCTCTTGCNTTGAATAGGTNGATATCATAAACTCGCGGGTAGTCTTTATGCATATACGAGTCAATGTCATCTCCATACAAATAGAGGTCGGTCCATGCGAAGAATTCTCTATAATTCTCCCTGTCAATCCAGTTTGTCGGGTATAGCGCCTGGGCGTAGCTGTGCTCCTCTACGACTGTCGGCTTGCCGTCGCTGCCGAGCTTCAGTGTATTCACGACGTT
>WRNV01000143.1 GCA_009776445.1 Oscillospiraceae bacterium
TCCCGGGCCGTCTCCAGCCAAGTATCGTCGGCACTGATGAGCTTAACTTCCGTGTTCGGAATGGGAACGGGTGGATCCTCACCGTAATAAACACCAACTACATATCTATCTAGACTCACCGCCGATTATGATACAACATTACGCAGCGCTTGTCAAGAAATTTAAATATCGTTTCATAGAAATTTTCAGACAAATTTTCGGGTGCATTTATAATTGCTTAAGAGCCGCTTAAGAATGGACTTAAAAAATGCCTTCTGTTATACTAGTACTATGGTCAATTAGTAATTAATGATCAACACATGAGGAAAAGTTAACATGAACATATACATAAAACTAAAATCCGTAGGTAAAAAGCGTCCTGTATTAGAAAACGCACCGTATGATCTACCCGAAGACATCAATTCTCTGCGGCAGCTACTTGAAACGATTGTCCGGCAAGAAACAGAAAAATACAACAACCGTGGCACGGAAAATATGCTTGTGCCTTTTCTTACTGAAGCGGAGATTTCCGATCAAAGCACAGTTGGAAAGGTAGGGTTTGGGCGGTTATACTCCGACAAAAAAGCCGACCCCGAAAAAGCCGTTGAAACGGCTTTGCAGGGATTTGAAGACGGATTGTTTCGCGTAGTAATAAACGAAACAGAAATAACCGATATTAATAATACGCTCGTAATTAACGAAAACGACGTTCTTACTTTTATACGATTGACTTTTCTGGCAGGGAGGTTATGGTAGTTATGTCTGATACGATACAAAAAGACCCGGCGCTTGTCGCTAAATATGAGGGACAGCTCAAGAAGCTGTTACCCGGAAAAACCAAAAATTTCCTTCAGGCGATATGGAGCCGACATACAAGGTGGCTGCAAAATGCGCTGATCTCTAATAAAGGGCGTCGCATCGTCTCAATTCCCGATGCTTATCGTGACCTGTGCGGTCAGTCAGCCGGGGACTGCCGGACACTCGATGAGTTTTTCCACCCCAAACTGAACGCTGCGCTGATTAGTTTTTTCGACGAAGAAGAAGCGGCGCTGATTCGGGAAGAATGCGCGTTGATACTGGAGTTCCCATACTCCTATTCGGAATACCGTCCGTCGTACCGCTCAAGCCGCGTGGGCGACTACGAAAATGAGCTTTTTAATATTATGGTTAATGCGATGGAATTAGCTTGTTATGGCTTGACGACAGAGCAAATTTTTACCACCAAAAACGCACCAAGTTACATCGCAATAAACAGAGCCGCGCTTGCTCTCCGTCGAAGCGACAGCAAAATACACGCAGTGATTGAGGAAGCCATACTTGGCGATAATAGCGCCGCACTAATGAATCACTCAATACTTAAGGCTATTGTCAAAAGCGGAGAACCGAGAGCTGTGGAACTGCTAGGCAAACTGNTCCTCGCCGCAAAAGGGCAGGAGGGTTTGCGGCAATCGATACTGGAGACTTGCGACAGCGGAACGCTTGACAGTCATATATATTTTATCCGCATGATTTTGGATAATGATTTGTGTCGTTTTTCATCCGTGGTTCGAGCATTTGACACATGGGCAGGATTAGGATTCGGCGACCAAAAACAAAAAGTTGCCGAAAAATGTATGTCGCTCGCGCTAAAGTATTTGACGGATAAAACCTCGATTAACGCGGCTTTTGACTCAAAAGACACAACGGAGATTTATTTGGCGCTATGGGCGCTTTGCTGCCGTGATATTCACAGCGCAACTGAGAGGGCTTTGCGATTACTGGGCAGCTCGGAAAAATATAAACGTTTGGTCGGATGGTATTTTATCACCCATACAAACAGCGAGTCATACCGACATAATCTCGCAGTAAAACATCTCAATGTCCGCGACATGGAGGAACTGGCTTGGATATGCTTTAATCTTCATATCAACAGGGTAGCGTGTTATGGCGGGTACAGTTGGGGCAAAGAAAACGAAAAATCATCAAAAACGACAACCTATGTGGACGATACATATCCATCTGATAAAGCAGAACGAACAACGCTTTTCAATCAGTTGGCTGATGTCGCAAATTTTATTGGCAAGAAGAATACAAAATTNACCGAAAGCGTTTTTCCGTGGTTTACACAGGTATTAAACGCTTCCGCTCCATGCGGCGTTATGCTGAGTTTAGCCGCTTACGACCGCTCCATCGATTTGACTCGTAATATAACAAGTTTTGTACCAATAATGACTGCGGGTCAGAGGTTGTCCTATTACAGTTTATTGCTAAACCCCGCCAATTCGGAACATAGGGCCTTTTTGCTAGAGGGCCTTTCTGATAAAAGTCAAATCGCGCGAACTCGCGTTGTCGATAGGCTTCAATATTATCCGTTGGACAAAGCGGATGTAGAGAAAATGACCGAAACGCTGACCACCCAAAATGCGGACTTACGCAAGTGTATAATTACCTTGCTTGAAAAGCAAAAAGAATCTCTCGTCCGCCCCGCCATCGATGTATTATTGAGTTCTCAAAATAATAATCAGTTAATCGCAGGCGTGGAGTTGCTTGATGTTTTTTCAAAAAAGAACCCCTCATTGAAGCAAGACTATAGCGACAAAATATCATCGCTGGCAGAAGCAGGAACTGTTTCGCGGGATGTATCAATACTTCTTGAAAAAATCACGCAGGATAATCAAGCAAAAGAAGAATACAANGCAAAAAACGGCTACGGTTTGTATAATCCAGATGCCAGGACGTTTGACCGCGCCGTTTACGCGGCTAAACGCCCGGCTGTGCCTATNATAAAAGACGCCGAACTTAAGGCGTTGATTGTGCCGACTGAAAAAGAAATCTTGAAAGTGTATGATAAAATCGCCGATGTTTTCATTAAGTATCAGGATTATGAATACGAAGCAGAAAACCTGGACAAGACAAGGGAAAAAGTATTGCTCAATAACGAGCACTACCGGGTGCCATTATTAGCGGGGAGCGAACTATTACAAAATGGCTTCAAAAACCCGATCACGGATTACCCGTTGGCGGATAAATGGTTGGAAGCAGCAGGAGAATTTGCGACTGATAAAACTAAACTGGCGAGTCTGCGGAGCTTTTCGATTTTCGGTTACAGACATACTATGACATACAAAAAATGGTTTCGTGATTTATTCGCCGGATATCCGATTGAAGGAAGCAAAAGTGAACGTTCGAAAAAAATTAAAAGTAACACCGAATCAAAAGGCATCGATTTTTCGAAGTGCAATCAAATACTAAACGCCATTATGAACACTGGGGAAACGCAGTTATTTGATTTCGCGTTTTCTTCATACGTAAACCTTGTACGCAAAATACCGGAAAACCAGTTGAGTCTAGAATGCGAGGAAAACAATGGACAAGTCAATCAGTGGTATTTGTCGTATCCCATAGCAAACGAAGGCGCACTTTCGGCGGATTATCTGAGCTATTGGAGGCAATTGGCGCATGATCATATCAAAACCGAAGAACAGTTTACAGCTTATTTTCATGAAATGTGGTATGAGTATCTTGCCGCAGGGCAGAAAACGTTTTACGGGTTGGGTGAAGAGGACATTCTCCGAGCGAATCATTTGAAGCTGATTTCGGACGACGCGTTATATATGTATTTTTCAACAGGAGACGGCGCACCTAAACATTTGGGAACCATCACAGGCTCTCATAGCAAAGGCCAGGAATTGCTGCTGCAATATCCTGCTGCTAAGGAAATAGTGGAAAAGGTGATAGATCGCATTGTAACCCTCGAAGAGAACAGGGGCGAACTCCCGACCGCGCTCTCAAACGTCGCCTCGAGCATAAACCGTTTTTGGGGTGGAACGCGGCATTTTGTAAAGCTACTCACTGCTCTGGGCGATACAGGATTTTTCAGAGGATATTCATATTATTACTCATTGACGCGCGGGGAACCTACAAAAAAAGAGGGCCTCAGCCACCTTCTCCGCTGCTGCCAGCCGATATCAGACGACACCCCGGAAATACTAAGGCAAGCGCTACAACAAGCTAAAATCCCGGAAAAACGTATCATTCAGGCGGCTGTGTATGCCCCGCAATGGGCGGGATTATTAGAAAAAGCAATGGATATTAAAGGCTTAAAATGCGGGGTATGGTTCTTCCACGCCCATATCAACGAGAATTTCAATGCTGAAAAAGAAACAGAAGTCGCCATATTCTCAGCTATTGCACCTCAACAATTCAATGACGGCACTTTTGATAAAGGCTGGTTTTTTGAAGCATATCACGCGCTAGGCGAAAAACGGTTTGAAGAGCTTTATAAAAACGCGAAATATATCACAAGTTCCAGCAGCGCGCATAGACGTTCACAGCTATACGCCGACGCAGTCCTCGGAAAGCTACAAAAAGACGAAACTAAGGCTGAAATTACTGAAAAACGCAATCAAGAAAAACTGCGAGCTTTCGCGCTAATTCCGCTTAATACGAAAAACAAAAACGACGCTTTGGAGCGCTATGAATTCATCCAACAATTCAAGAAAGAAAGCCGTCAATTTGGCTCTCAGAAACAAGCCAGCGAAGGCAAAGCGTATGTAATTGCAATGGAGAACCTGGCGATTACGACTGGATACGGGGACGCGGATCGGATGACGTGGGCGCTGGAAGGCGCAAAGATCGAACAATTACGTCCTTTGATGGCGCCACATGCAATAGGCGACGTCTCGGTTTGGTTAAGTATCGCGGAGGATGGAACACCCGAACTGTGCATCAGCAAAAACGATAAGCCGCTTAAAACCCTGCCAAAAGCTTTGGCGAAAGATTCATATATTGCTCAACTGAAGGAAGCTGTAAAACAACTGCGCGATCAAAAACGGCGTGCAAGGTTTAGTTTTGAAATGGCAATGGTATCCCGCGCAGGATTTAGCAACGCTGAAATTACAGGGCTTTTGAACCACCCGGTTCTGCGTGGCATGGTATCTGTATTAGTCTTTGCATCAGGAGATAAACTGGGATTCCCCGCGCTATCAAAAGGCGTCGCTGTTCTAACCGATACCGCTGGAAATAACCAAACACTAAATAAGAACGATGTTTTATTCATTGCTCACCCGCATAATTTCATAATGAAAAAATGCTGGAGCGATTATCAACAATATTTATATAAAAATAGAATTGTTCAACCGTTCAAGCAGATATTCCGTGAATATTATCCCGTTACAGAGGATGAACTCAGCGCAGTGAACGTCTCTCGGCGTTATGCTGGAAATCAGGTTCAGCCGCAAAAGACGGTCGCTCTTTTAAAAACACGCGGGTGGACAGCTGATTATGAAGAAGGTCTGCAACGAGTTTGGCACAAAGATAACTTGATTGTACGCATGTACGCGCTAGCGGATTGGTTTTCTCCGGCTGACATTGAATCGCCGACACTGGAAACCATACAGTTTTTCAGCCGCGATAAAAACGAGCTTGTACCATTCGCCGATATACCACCCGTGATATTTTCAGAAACTATGCGGGATATTGACCTAGCTGTAAGCGTTGCGCACGCAGGAGGAGTGGATCCAGAAGCCAGCCATTCCACCGTTGAAATGCGTATCGCGATCGCTCACGAGTTGCTCTCACTGCTGTCAGTCAGCAATGTCACATTCCAAACCGCTCACGCTCAAATAAAAGGCAGTTTAGGCGAATACTCCGTACACATGGGCTCTGGCGTAATACACAAACCCGGCACAGGTATGATCGCCGTGCTGCCGATTCACTCGCAAGCCAGAGGCCGGATATTCCTACCATTCGCCGACGATGATCCAAAAACCGCCGAGATACTTTCAAAAATATTACTTTTTGCGGATGATCAAAAAATAAAAGACCCCGGCATATTGGAGCAAATAAGATGATCAAGAATTCTATCCGTCAGCTAAAAACGGCTCTATTGCGAAGTATAGCTTTTCGCTGTGGGATACATAGCTTGCGTGTGACTCGCCTTCCAGTATTTTCAAAACGCTGCCCGGTATATTATTGGCTATGCTTTTCGTATGTTCGTCTTTGATTATATCTTTGCTTCCAGCCAATACGAAGGTCGGCGCGACTATGGTACTCAGCTCGCTATCCGTGATATCCGGCTGCGTCAACATCAGTTTATGTTTCCGGCTTCTTGTGAAGAAGTAGGTTATCTTCATCAATAATAAGGTGATTCTTTTTATTCCGTCAGGACGAATGTTCGCGCCGCTAACAATGAGTTTTAAAATAAGCGCTGGATATTTGATTGCCAAAAGGATCCCGACTATGCCGCCATCGCTGAATCCATATACAACGGGGCGCTCAATCTTGAGTTCCCTAATAAACGCCGCGACATCCTCCATCATATCATTATAATAAAGGCTTTTGACATTGCTGCTTTTTCCGTGGTCGCGACTATCTATGGCGTATACAGTGTAATTCGGGGAGAGTTGCTTTATCAGAACATCAAATATCGTGTGACTCTCTCCGTTGCCATGCAACAGGACGATGGGATATCCCTGTCCTGTTTTTTCATAGTACAATTCCACACCGTTAACACTAATAAACATGTAATTGAGTCCTCGCTTAAATATTTGCCACAAAACTATCTCGCCAGCCGCAACTAAGTATATCATATCTTCGTTAAATTTCTGATACGACTATCTTTATCCTACAACCTGTCTTAATGCGTCCTCTACAAGCGCGTTTAGCGAAATTCCACGCCCGGACGCTTCCAGCGCAGCTTGGCGGTGAAGTTCAGAGCCGACACGTACATTAAAGGAACCCTTAAATGGTCTTTCAGGTTCAAGCCCTTTTTCTTCACAGTATTCAAGGTATTCGTCTACTGCGTTGTGAAAGTCCTCTGTAATCGTTTTTACGCTGTCACCCTCAAATGATATCAATGATTTAACGCCGAATACCTTGCCGTGAAATACGGCATCTTCTTCTGAAAATTCTATATCGCCTACATATCCTCTGTAGTGTAAAGTGTTCCTATCAGTTGTTCTCATAGCAATTCCCTTTCTTGTTACCTATGGGGACATCCCCCATATGCGGCGTCAAACGCATAACCATATTATACCACCATTAGGGAGAAAGCAACTGTTTTTAGTCGCAGTTTATGCTTTAAAAAAGGTGTCCTGTAACGAAATCAATACCCCAAAGCCTAATCAAATACCCACAATCATAAACAGAGACTGACAGCACATTACTGTGCATCAGTCTCTCTTGCCAAAAACCTATAGCCAAACGGTCACGGCAAAGCCGCCTTTGAAGTAGTAGACGTTCGTATAGGTTTTAAGTGGTGACCCGTAGGAGAGTCGAACTCCTGTCTGCGGCGTGAGAGGCCGCCGTCTTGACCACTTGACTAACGGGCCATACCACTAAAAAACAGATAACAGACANTCCTTTTATGTTGATATCTGTTAACTGCTACCTGCCATGGTACACCTTCAGGGACTCGAACCCTGGACACCCTGATTAAGAGTCAGGTGCTCTACCAACTGAGCTAAAGGTGCGTCTATTATTTCTGTGCGCCCTGAAAACCGAACAAAGAC
>WRNV01000144.1 GCA_009776445.1 Oscillospiraceae bacterium
CAGCTACGCTGCGCACCGCGCTTCGCGCGGCGTTAGTGCCTTAGCGATTGATATTAACTTGTTTTTTGTTAGCGTTACGAATCGCTAAGGCACTAAATTTACCTGTTTCTTTTCCCACCCGATTTCATATTGTACTACAAATCCATATTATTGACAAGATGCCTCCCGCAGAATGGCAGCGCGCTCGCACAAAATCATTACTTTTCACGCCCTTGCGCTCGTATAAAGACACACATAATTGAAAAACATCTTGACATTTTATTATTATTCTGTACACTACTTTTATGGAAAATGACGATTTGATTAAGCATTTCATAAACGTGGGGTTCGCGCCCCACAAATAAAAAAGAGGGGGAAAAACACATGCTAACTACAAGAGAAAACTTCCTTAGAGCAGCAAGAGGGCAGGAACCGGAATATTTGCCGACATACAGCCTCTTTTGGGGAATGAACGGCGCACCTTTCCACATGCCAAAACCGGACGAGAACGGCGTGACACGCAACCTCTTTGGCGTCGAATCCGTAAGAGATCAGTGTGGGATCACGGATGCAGCGATGCCAAAAACCTGGGACTACGTGTTAACAGATATCAGAAAGTGGGGCGATGTCATCAAGCTGCCAAACCCCGACGACATTAGTAAAAGCGAATGGGAAGCTGCTGCCAAAGAAGCCAGAGACAAGCACGATTGGGAGGTTCCATTTGGCGGCGGTGCAGGCTCTCCGGGTGTCTTCCAAACACTGATGGGCGTGATGGGCTTCCAGGAAGGTCTCATGGCCTGCTTTGAGGAGCCGGAGTATGTGAAAGAATTCTTTGCATATATCATGGACTACACAGTTAAGATGGCGAAGAACTACGCGTTCTATTACAAGCCGGAATTTACCATCGTTGCCGACGACATTGCCCATGAAAGATCCCCATTTGTTTCCGTAGAAGTTTTTCGCGACATCTTCGCCCCTTGCTGGAGGGAGTATTATGATATCTTCCGTGCTGATGACGTAATATGCGGGCACCACAATTGCGGCTGGTTTGAACCCTTGCTTGAAGACCTCGTCAGCATGGGCGTGACTTTCTGGGATCCGGTGCAATCTTCCAACGATTCATTCGCAATAAAGGCCAAGTATGGCAATAATCTTGTTTTGTGCCAGGGCTTTGAAAACCGTTTCACGAAAAAAGGCACGGTTACGGAGGAAGAGATTAAGGCTCAATTCCGCGAATACGTTACAAAAATTGCAGTAGGCGGAGGATGGGCGTACCTCGGCAGAAGCGGACGCCGTCCGGATTTGCCGCCGCTGGATACCCCGCCGGAAGAGTCGCCTTATGCTGCTTTTACCGACAACTTCTATCTTGACAAAAGAATTAACGAATGGGTAAACGAAGAGTTTATTGAGATGCAATACACGTTCTACAAGTAACGCTTTGTATTGTTAAGCTTCCGCGCCGGCGCGCCGCGCCTAACTCTGCGATAGCGAAGGATCTTGTCCGGGCATTTACGGAATAATGAAGGCCAAGATTCTTCGCTTCGCTCGGAATGACGGGTGAATAGCGGAGGTCAAGATTCTTCACTTCGCTCGGAATGACAGATGTTGCAAGGCTTTTGAGTTTTCGAGGACACACCGGCAGTGAAAGGAGACAAGCTCATATGGAAACCGCCGCGCTGATAATACAAGGCTGGGACGAATATCCCGCAAGCGAGCCGGTGGCAAATACCATGCCTCTGCTCAGGCTTATAAGGACGTTTCAATATGCAGGGATAAAGCGCATTGTCGTCGCGGGCGAGGACTATATAATGAATGAAGCTTTCAACAGGGCGACAAGGCTCGAAGCGGAGTTCATACATTCGACGAGAACAAAAAGAAAGTTCACGAATTACCGGGTAAATGCGCTCACATACCTGAAAGACAAATGTGACAATCTGCTTTTGACCCCGGCGAATTACCCCCTCTTTGACATACCGACGGTTGCGAAAATGATCGAATCCGGCGCCTCGCTCGCAGTCCCCGTCTTCGAAGGGAAACGCGGATATCCGATATTGCTGTCTTCAGAATTATTCAAAAGCGTGATCGCAGCGGACGGGGATTATGAAAAACTGCTCACCGGAAGCGACTACGTGGAGGTCGAGGTTGAGGACGAAGGCGTAACCGCAGACGTGACCGGTCCGATAAACGCGGAAGAGATTGCGAAAAAACTCGCGCTCCATACAATTTCACGCCCCGGATTCAAGCTCACTATTCGCAGAGAGTCGTCGTATTACGGACCCGGAGCGCAGGAAATGATCAGGCTCGTCGAGGAGACAGGCGCATTGAAAACGGCATTTTCACTAATGGGGATTTCCGCTTCCCACGCAAGGAGCATTATCAAAGAAACGGAGACAGGGTTGGGGTTCAGGATTTTTTCCAGCGAGAAGGACAATATGCGTGACGGCAGCGTCGTCACGAAAGAGGCAAGGGATTTTGCCGCGAAGTATAAAGCGTTCCATGAAGATTGCGAGAGATATATTGAGGAGTCATATAAGCGCCATTTCAAATGAAGAACGGACACAAGCGCCGCAATGCCTGCCGGAAACGGCAGGTTTTTATATACCCATTTATGAAATTAGCATGGCAGAATTGCATGAGCACTTTGATGAGTGTCATTCTGAGGGAGCTTGCGACCGAAGAATCTTGTTCTATAGAAAATGGCAAAAAAAGCTATTGCATTGACAATAAGTCTATGCTATACTTAAACAACTTGTTATGGTCTTGTTTGAGTGCATATATTGCTAAGTGCTAATAACCATAATATTACATCGAGATCAAGCGCTTACAATACAAACACAAACAAAATGCCGGGCATTTGACGATAGCAGCAAAAAAATTGAAAGGAATTTCGTATAATCATGAAAAAAAGACTTTCCGGTATCATCGCAATAACAATCGCACTCATTATGCTCCTTGGCCACGCTGCTTGCGGCAGCAAAGCTGACAGCGATGGGAACGTTTCGTCCGAAACAGTGCAATCGAACACGCAAACGCAGACAGAGACAGATACTCAGCAGAACCAACAGTCAAACACGCAGACGCAGCCGGAGACGCAGACGGAGGCTCAGCCGGAGACTCAGCCGGAGACGCAGCCGGAGACGCAGACGGAGACGCAGACGGAGCCAGAGACACAGCAGTCGCAGCAGTCGAACACGCAGACTCAGGAATCGCAACCTCCATCACCGCCGGTTGCCGCAGAGCCTGTCGACCTAATCGTTTTTGCTGCAGCGTCCATGACAGAAACGATGGAGGAGATCGCGGCATTATATAAAGCTGTCGCCCCCAATGTGACGCTTGTATATAATTTTGACTCGTCCGGCACGCTGCTTACGCAGATACAGGAGGGGGCGGATTGCGATATTTTCATATCAGCAGCGCAAAGGCAGATGAACACGCTCGACGACGATGGCGAGCTGCTCGCCGGGACGCGCTTCGATCTTGTCGAGAACAAGGTCGCGCTGGTCGTTCCGGAAGGCAACCCCGCGAACATCCATACGTTTGAGGACGCAGCTAACGCATCGCTGCTCGCGCTCGGCAACTCCGATGTCCCTGTCGGGCAATACTCCGAAGAGATATTCACGAACATGGGCGTGTGGAACGACGAGTTCTTGTCTCGCGTGACGCTTGGCGGAAACGTCAAGGAAGTCACGACATGGGTGTCCGAGGGCAGCGTGGATTGCGGCGTCGTGTACGCTACGGACGCTTTCTCAGCAGGGCTTGACATCGTAGCAAGCGCGCCGGAAGGCACTTTGCAAACGCCGGTGGTCTACCCCGCCGCAGCAATCGGCGCCACAAAAAACGCCGATACAGCCATAGCGTTCCTTGAATACTTGAGGACTCCCGCAGCCTCGGCAGTGTTTGAGTCCGTTGGATTCGCGATAGCCAACTAGATAATAGTGCCTAAGCGCTTCGCAACATTGACAGATAACAAGGTTTCTTACTACGCTTAGGTACTTTATTCAACGGCTTTCATCATTTAGCCGATTCAAACGATTATTCAAACGATTATAGACAAACACGCGACCATATGATACACTCTATATCAGCAGCAATCGCTGCTGGCAGGGCTTTAGGTTGATGGCCATAGTGACCACCAACCTAAAGCCTTGCTATATCTACTCTCTTGACTCAAAATCAGGCAAAAGCAATTTTGCGTTGCAATACGTCGAAAAATAGACTATACTATGAATGCTTAAATCCAAGTATGAGAGGTCGAATTATGGACTACATAACCGCTGCCGAAGCGGCTGAAAAATGGGGCGTTTCCCAAAGGCAAGTACACAGACTTTTGGCCGCGGGTAGGATAAACGGCGTCAAGCAATACGGCAAACGGTTCTTGATCCCCGCCGACGCTACAAGGCCCGTCGACCCGCGTTTTGAGCCTGCGAGCGCGCCGCAGAAATCCCTGTCGGACGATTTAGCGGATGTTCTTGAGGCCACATACAAACCCGCGCCGCGCGATAATCCGGACGCGCTCATTGAAATCGTGGGTACCGAGCGGCTGCGGGCAATCCCGGAGAACGGGCTTGCCTATTGGCGCGGCGATTTTGAGCAAGTCCTGCGCCGCTACCGCGAGATTGAAGAAGACGACGCAGTGAAGCTCTGTGCCAGCGCAGCAGCTATAGCATCGTCCATCTGCTTGGGAGATTACCCTTTTTTTCAGGAGATCGAGGCATATCTGACAGGCATCGTTCAAAGGAATAGAAACAGCAGCGTATCGGCTTTTGCTGAGCTGGCGCTCGCCAACGCCTACACCGGCATGACCGCGCCGAAAATGGTCGCCCGGTGGTTGAAGGATGGCGACTTATCGGCTCTACCGGACTTGGCGAAGCCCAATGCGCTGTGCATGCGCGCGCGGTATTTTAAAAACCTGAAGCAGTACGATTCCATGCTGGCCGTGGCGCAGACCGCTCTGCAGTTTTGTGCGTCGGAGAATGGGCTTTTCGACGCAGAAATAAGCCTGAAAATCACCTGCGCCCTCGCTTTGAGCGAACTTGGCCGTACAGAGGAGGCGGAACCCTACTTGCTCGATGTCATGCGCTCATGCTTGCCTCATGGCTTTTTGACGGGACTTGCGCTCCACTTGCCGATGGCGGGAGGTCTGATTGAGAAACTTGTCGAACGAGATTATCCTGCGTATAACGCTGACCTGCGAGAACTGGCCGACCGCGCTGTTCCCGGCTGGGTCATCTTTCATAACCGCTTTACCAAAGAGAATATCACGCATATTCTTACCTCGCGGGAATATCAGATGGCGCGGCTCGCAGCCCAGGGAGTCCCCTTCAGGAAAATAGCGGAGCAGTTTAATATTGCCCTTGGGACAGTCAACAATCATATGCAAATCATCTATCAAAAACTATACATCAAAGGTAAAAAACATCTCTCAGAGTATGTCTTTTAACATAAAAAGTGTAGTTTTCAATGTAAAACTACACTCACCGATATGTGAGTATTCCCCTATGATAGTGTCAGAGTTATTATAGGGGATTTTTGTGCCCTTTGTGGAGCGTGTGCATATGCGAGTTGCGAAGGCGAACAGAAATCCAAAAATCGGTAGCGTCAAATATCTCATGAAAAACCGTAGGGGCGGCAACCTGCCGCCCGCGGGCGCACAAAATGCGCCCCTACAAAAAGGAGGCCAAATAACATGAAAGCGAAGAAATTTTTAAGTATTTTACTCACGCTGGCGATTACATTAAGCCTGCTGCCGGCTATTACCATTCCGGTTCACGCTGCCCGTGTCTTAAATTTCGTTGTGAACGGACGTACTTACGAGAATTTAAGTCCCGGGTCTTTTAGCACTATGTTTTTCGGAGGGTACGAATGGTATGCTTTGGATAAAATGCCTGATTCAGATCAATGGCTCATCGATGAGCTCTATCTGGTTGCGAAAACCGATGTATTCGGAACCACCGCGTACAGGCAATTGATCAAGAATCCCACGGGCGATTATTACGATAATTTGAACAGCTCGAACCCGAATGACTACAGCGGGTCTACCTTGCAAGGCAAAATGGATTGGATCAAAAACAGCATGCCCGCACACGATAGAAACATGCTGATTAACCGGTCGCTCGACAAAATCAACGGGCCTGCCGTAACCGCGGGGGTATGGCCTTTGTCCGAAGACGAAACCAGATTGCTCGGCTATTATAGTCAGTTTCCCAGAGATTACTGGCTGCGGACCGGTTATTCGCAGACATGGTTAAGCTCAACCTCGGCGTTGGTCCAGCGCGCAGACGGCGGCAAAATTAGCACAAGTCTGCTAGGCGGCGATTATTGGACAGTTGATAAAGAAAGGGCGATACGCCCGGCTTGTTATATCGACACAAGAAACATGTTTTTTGCCTTTCCCGAGTCTTCCTTGGTCCGCGCGCGTCCTTTCCTGTCATACGAACTGACCGCTTTGGAAAAGAATCAGATAAAACTGAGGGCTTATAACTCGTCTTTAGACATATCCCTTTATCCCACCGACCTCCAAATGACCGGAACCAACGGGCTTTTTACCTTCGACTACAGAAACGCCTCGACGGGAGCGGACCGCCATATATCCTGTATTTTAACCGATATGAACGACAACGTCATGGGTTATTGCAAATTAAAGTACGTCGGAACCCCCGTGGACGAAAGCGGGGTAGTTACGATCGAAATCCCCTATCAGGCGATTGGCGCGGGGCAGTATAAACTAAAAATTTTCACGGAACAGTCATATCAATATGGTACAAATCTCTGCAGCAGGCCCGTCGAAATCACGTTCAATTGCGCGGCGGACGGGAACCTTGCCGTTCAATCGGCGCCTAAGTCGGCGCCTCTGCTTAAGCTTGAGTCGGCGACGGTGGAATCGGACGGGTCTGTCACGGTGAGTTTTTACGGCAACAAAGGCGGCTTCGACAGCTATTATTACTATACTGTAGCCCCCCATTGGTATGAGGCGTACGACATAGTAATGGAAGAATTAGTGATCACACCCTTATTAGTCGCAATAAACTCAAGCGACCCGAACGCGCATGAGATAATGAACGACGGCACCAACACCATCCACGTCGGCCCGATTCCGCAGGGGTATAACTTGTATATTCTGGCCGCAAACTACGCGAACCGCAGCAACCTGCTGTCTGTCGACGTCAATCCCCGCGTCGGCGTGTTCGAAATCCTCGACTGGGATGTGTTAGCAGCGATCCAAACGAACATTGACAACTTGCTCGGTTATTTCAACCAGCCCGGCGACGTCATTCAAATAAAAGGCGCGGGATGGGACAGACAGCCTCCTCCTCCTTCTTTACCCCATGCACTAACGCCTCTTTATATCAACATCCCGCAAGGCGTAACGGTCGAGTGGTACGCGGAGTCTATCGGCGAGACAGACGGGATTTGGGACATTGGGATGGTCGAAA
>WRNV01000145.1 GCA_009776445.1 Oscillospiraceae bacterium
GAGGCTTGCGGCATCTGCGCGGGTGATACCAAGAGCTACCATGGCGCGGCGATGTTCTGGGGCGGCGGCGTGTTGCCGCCATGGAATGACCCGCCCTGCGTAGCAGGTCACGAGTTTATAGGCATTGTAGCCGCCATTGGTGATAACGCGAAAAAAAAGCATGGCCTGGAAATTGGGGACAGAGCCATCGCTGAGCAGATTATACCATGTGGTGAGTGCCGCTTCTGTAAATCCGGCGAGTATTGGATGTGCGAAGTCCATCACATACATGGGCACCAGAAGATAGTAGCGGACGGCGGTATGGCGGATTACATGAAGTACGGCGCCCATGACGTGGTACACAAAGTACCAAAACATTTGCCGGCGGAGCACGCAGCTATGNTGGAACCGCTTTCCTGCTCCGCACATACCATTGAGCGTTCCCGCATTGGTCTCAACGATGTGGTGGTGGTGGCAGGCATGGGACCCATTGGGTTGTGTAAATTGCAATACGCAAAGCTCAAATCCCCCCGTATGCTGATAGCGTTGGACACCAAGAACAAACGGCTCGAGGTTGCCAGAAAACTGGGCGCTGACCTTGTGCTAAACCCACAGGAATGCGATGTGGTAAAGGAAGTGAAGAAGCTTACCAACGGATATGGTTGCGACGTATACATCCATAATACAGGACATCCCACAGGCGTCATCCAGGGATTGGAAATGATACGCAAACACGGTACTTTTGTGGAGTTCAGCGTCTTTGGCGCGGAGACNTGCGTGGACTGGAGCATCATCGGCGACCGCAAGGAGCTGACCATCTACGGTTCGCACATAAGCGGGCTTGATGGGTATNAAATAGCCATTCGAACGCTCGCGGACGGTTCCGTAAAGGTTGATGATATAGTGACCCACAAATTTCCCCTCAGGGAGTGGGAAAAAGCTTTTAACATGGCATATTCAGGAGAGGAATCAATAAAAGTGGTGCTGATGCCGGAAATGTAAGCGAAAAAACCATTGGAAGTGAATATAATGAATCCAGTACATTCTCGACAAAGAGACGGTGTTCATGACAAACAAAGAAATTGCACACAGGCTTGCTATATCGCCAACGGCGCTTTCGCTTATATTGAATAATAAGCCAGGAGTATCAGAGGCTACCCGGGAGCGGGTATTGTCTCTGATACGTTCGATGGGTTATTCCAATTTAATAAAAAAGAACACATCACAAAGCGCAAATTTGTGCTTTGTGGTGTACAAAAAACATGGAGAGATATTGGATCAACACCCATTTTTTCTATTGCTGATGGAAAGCATTGAAAGCCGCGCATTAAAGTATGGATACAGTATTTTCCTTACGACAATCGACAACCGCAAGCCAATACGGCCGCAAATCGCCCGGTTGAATAAAATGGATGCGCGGGGAGCAGTAGTTTTCGCTACCGAAATGACTGATGATGATACTAAATTTTTCAGCTGTCTGAATATGCCCTGTGTTGCCTTAGATAACGATTTTACAAATTTTGACATAAATACTGTGGCTATCAACAATCAAATGGGCACGTTTCAGGCAATAATGCATTTGGCGGAGAACGGACACAACCACATCGGCTATCTGAAATGCACCACGCGAATNAGCAGTTTCGAGGAGCGTGAAAAGGGATTTCGGGATGCTTTAGCNCATTTTGGCCTGAAAATGGAAGCGGAATATGTATTCGATCTGCATTACACCGAAGAGGGCAGCTACCAGGATTTCAAGAAATACCTGAAAAATGGGCGGAGATTGCCAACCGCCTTTGTCACCGATGTCGATACGATTGCTCTTGGAGTTATGAAAGCATTGCATGAGCACGGAGTTAACATTCCAAATGATGTTTCTATAGTCGGTTTCGATGACCGGCCTACTTGCGAAATGTCTAAACCCCCGCTCAGCAGCGTCAATGTGCCAAAAAACTCCTTTGGCGCCGAAGCCATTGAAGCCTTAATGTACCTGATTGACAGGCAGGAGGAAGCTGACTTTAGCCACCGTTCAATTAAATCACGCATTGGAACACAACTGATAAAGCGAAGTTCAGTTAAAGACATCCACAGGCAATAACGCATATTGGATTATACCCTATTGACAATCAGGTTAGTTTGTGCTAACTTCATGTTAGCTATGACTAACTCGAGGAGGCGAAAAATGACTTTAAGAGAATTGGGTATTGGAAAAAGCGGAAGGGTTTTGGCGGTTGGCGGTGAAAAGGTACTTAGACGGCGGCTCCTGGAAATGGGCATTACGCCCCGCACCGCTATCACCGTTAAAAAAGTCGCGCCGTTAGGCGATCCTATTGAATTATTTCTGCGAGGGTATGTTTTGACGCTACGTTTGGAGGATGCGGAAAAAATAGCTATTGAGGAGATAGTGGAATGATATTAGCGCTCGCCGGAAATCAAAACAGCGGAAAAACAACGTTGTTTAATCAACTCACAGGTTCAAATCAACGTGTGGGCAATTTTCCCGGTGTGACAATGGAGCAAAAAATCGGCAGTATTATAGGGCATAACGATATATCAATCGTTGACCTGCCCGGAATATACTCTCTTTCGCCTTACACAGGCGAAGAGATAGTGACCCGTGATTATCTGCTTAAGCAAAAACCTGACGCTATAATTAACATTGTGGACGCGACCAATATAGAACGTAATTTATATCTGACGCTTCAGCTCATAGAACTGCAAATTCCGATGTTGCTTGCGCTGAACATGATGGACGAGGTGCAAGCTAATAACGGAAGCATTGATATACTGCATATGCGCGAAATTCTTGGCATACCGATTGTACCTATATCGGCGGCAAAAAAACATGGACTCTCCGAACTTGTGCAACAAACCATTGATATTGCTCAAAACCAAAAAAAGCCGGAACGTATAGACTTCTGTTCAGGCGCGGTGCATAGAGCAATCCACGCAATCACTTATCTCATCGAAGACCATGCCGGGAAGCAAGCTATCCCCGCGCGTTTTGCCGCGTCGAAATTGGTGGAAGGCGACGACATTATACTTAAAGATTTGCAGCTTTCCGGGAACGAAGAGGAAACAATAGAACACGCAGTAAAGGAAATGGAAACGGAATTAAATACAGACAGAGAAGCTGCTTTAGCTGATATGCGATATCAATTCATCGGGGAAATGTGCGATAAATGCGTCGTNAANGTNAAGGAGAGCCGCGAATACCGGCGNAGNGTGAAATTCGATTCCGTATTGACCCACAGGATATTAGCTATTCCCGCTTTTTTAGGAATAATGTTCACAGTTTTCTGGCTCACNTTTGACGTTTTAGGAACTCCGCTCAGCAAAATATTTGTGCGGGGAATAGAAGAATTAAGCAGCATTATTGAGGGCGCTTTAAAAGCATATGNATTGAATCCTGTTCTCCAGTCATTAATTATTGATGGAATATTTGCGGGCGTTGGCGCGGTTATTAGTTTTGTGCCAATTATCGTTACATTATTTTTCTTTTTGTCTCTGCTTGAAGACAGTGGGTATATGGCAAGGGTGGCGGCAATTATGGATAAACCGCTTCGCAAAATCGGGCTTTCGGGACGCAGTTTCGTCCCGATGCTGATGGGTTTTGGCTGTACAGTGCCTGCTATAATGGCTACACGTTCGTTGGCAAGCGAACGCGATAAAAAAATGACTATTTTCCTCACGCCCTTTATGAGCTGCAGCGCNAAAATACCAATATTCGCATTATTCACTGCGGCATTTTTCCCCAAACATCAAGCGTTATTGATGATAAGCCTTTATGTGACAGGCATTACATTAGGGGTGCTCTCCGGGTCCATAATGAATAGAACAATATACAAGGGCGCGCCTGTTCCGTTTGTGATGGAGCTTCCGAATTACAGGCGCCCGTCCGCCAAAACCGTGTTGCTGCTTTTATGGGATAAGGCGAAAGACTTTATCCAAAGAGCCTGTACTATTATTTTCATTGCTGTTGTTATTATCTGGTTTTTGCAATCGTTCGACAAGCGCCTGAACTATATTTCCGATAGTTCGGATAGTTTGTTGGCTGCTATNGGTCAGACTATCAGCGTGATATTTACTCCATTGGGCTTTTCNGATTGGCGCGTTTCAACAGGACTAATTACGGGGTTTATTACAAAAGAAGCCGTTATTAGCACATTAGCCGTTTTGACAGGCGTAAGTATAACAGAGCTTAATAACACTCTGCAAACTTTATTTTCGCCGCTTGCAGCGTTCAGCTTCCTGGTGTTCACGTTACTGTATACGCCCTGCGTGGCGGCTGTCGCAACAGTAAGACGCGAACTCGGCAGCCTAAAAGGCACAATATTTATTATGCTGTATCAGACGGGTTTAGCGTGGCTAATAGCGCTCGTCGTCTATCAAACAGGTCAGTTATTAGGGTTAGGAACATGAATAATTTTGACTATATCATTATTTTTATCCTTACCATAGCAATAGTATATGCTATCGTTTGCATATTCAGCAGAAAAAAACAATGCGGCAACTGCTGCGGATGCTGTTCACATAACAATAGCTGCGTTAATCCTGCGGAGCGCCCAAGGCGTAGACTATAGACTTATACAGGCCGGCGTTTTCAAGGATAACGGCTTGACCACCAGCGGTTGAGCGGACGCCTTTTTCCATAGCCATAGCCAAATACTTTGAAAAATTTGTAATGTCGTTGACGGTAACGGTCTTGATTTCATTTAGAATGCTTAGCTTATAATCGTCAGGATAGCCCTGGTATTTATTCAGCATGGCGTTAAGCGCGCCGTTAAGTTCTCCTTCCGGGATAATTTGCTGGGAAAAAGCACTGATTATGTAGCGGTTGATGTCTTCCTGAGATAAATCGTGCCCGGCGGCAAAGTCGGCCATCCCATCGTAAGCTGCAAACGTCTCGGTAATTGAAGGATCGCGGTAGGATATAAAACCCAGACCGTGTCTGCTGGATAATGCCCAGCAACTGTAAGCTCCTAATGTATACCGAATCGTCGGCGTAAGGTAAGCGTCAGACAATATTTCCATTATAGGTAGTAATTTTCCGCTGTACTTTAGCCCTATTTCGTCATAAGTTGCGAAGGCGACATTATATTGTACGGAGGTTTCTACTATCAGACCTTCGGATTCAGCCGGTCTGGGTATTGAACTGAGGCTGGCGGCCGTCACGGGTTCGTCGGATAAATACCCGAGCAGGGTATTTGCGTTTTCCCCGAACACATCTATGCCTTCTGCGTTACCTGCGAACATTACGACTGCGCCGTCTTTGAGCATAATCTTGTCCCGTACGGTCTGAATCCTGGCGGTAAAACTTTCGGGGTCATTTTCAAGGAGCTTTTGCACATCGGATAAAAATTGGTAGTAGGCTACTCCGCGCATATAGTCGTTGTAAGCGAAACGGGCGAAGCGGTTGGCTCTGGCGCGTGTGTATACAAGCTCTTCTGGACGGTTGTTGATGGAGTTGCGGGTAGAGCTTTTGAGCCGGGCTATGACCCCTGATATTGTATTGATGTCGGAAAGGTCAGTATTCAGAAGCATCTCACGCACAAGCATTGCAGCTTCTGTATAGTCGCCATTAACGCTATACCACTGAACGCCAAATATGGGCTTGTAGGAATAGTCATAAAACTCTCTGGAACCCGCTGTGGCGCTGAATTTATACAGGTAGCGCGCCATCTTTATCTGAAGGTTTGTCAGGTCATGATTCACTGTCGGAACTTCGCCCAAAAGGCACGCGTAAAGATACAGGTAATGCAGCTCTTCCACCGTGACGGCGGCGGAATTGTAATCCATGCAGGTCAGGTTAAGCCCGCCGGTTGCCGCTTTTGCTATGTACGCCTTGACGTCGTATAAAGACGTTTCCTTTATATCATAAGACTTGATTTCAAGCGGAAGAGTCTCCACCGTAACAGCCGTAAGACGGTCTATGAGGGGGGGCGCCAGCGGCGCCTCGGCCATGACGGCAAGCTCCTTGTTCATATCTATTATTTGTCTTATTTCTTCGTCGGACATGCCTGCCTTGACGGCGTCTAATTCCGTTCGGAGCTGTTCGTCCAGCTTCTCCTTTAAACCGGGAGCGGGAACCGTTACCACAAGGGCGTTGTGAGGGTTGTTGACGATGCGCTTCCCGACCATTTCCTCGAAATATCCGGATGTATACCTGGCTTTGGCTATTTCTATTGCATTAATATACTCGTTCCAATTGTCGTAACCCAAACCTAAGGAATTAAGCCACGCCATCATGGAGGTTATCCTTAGGCCGAGCCTGCTGTTTTCGGGCATGGACAGCGCATAAAACTCCTCAGAGGCGATGGCTGCTTCAAGATGTTCCTTATCGAAGCCTACATTCATAATTTCAGCAATAGCCTCGTCAACGGCTTTTTTCAATGTATCTTTATCGCTTTCGTTAGCGCCTCTTGCGGAAATTGCCATGTAACAGCCCGCCGCAGTGGGGCTGAAGTCGACGTACGTATTGGCGTCGGGCAAGGCTTCACGTAGTTTGCGTTTTATAGGCGAGGAGTCATTCCGGAGAACTGTCGCCAGTATTTCAAATGAAGCGTATTCCAGTGACGACATCTTGCCAAGATCGAAGGCGTAGTATATGACGCTGTTGTTCGGGACCTCGGAGTTTGTTTCCATTGGATACTCGAACACCGCATTCACGGGATTCGTGAAAGGTTGTGTCTGGTCTTCGTTTTTGTCGGCACGAATGTCTTTTCTCCCGAATTTATCGCAGTAGCTGCCGATAAGTTTCAAAAACGGGCCGATATCCAGATCGCCATAAAGAAATATCAGTACATTGGAGGGGTGGTAATAGGTCCGATGGAAGTTCACGCAGTCCTCATAAGTCATTGTCAGTATGTCCTTTGGTATGCCGCCGGACTCGTTAGCCGCCACGCTGCCCGGGTACAGGGTGTTCATCATATTATGGCGCGCAGCGCGTTCCAGTGTGATGGCGCCTTTCATCTCGTTATAGACGGTGCCGTTGACGACAAGCGGCGCGTTCGCGTCCGTCAATTCGTAACGCCACGATTCCCGCAGGAAGGTCATCTCGTCTTTGTAAAGCAGGGGGTAGAATACGCTGTCCAAATAGTAATCCGCCATGAGCAAGAGTTGAGCCTCTGACATGGTTGAGTATTCGTAGTTGGTCACAGCATCGTAAGTGGAGGCGTTCATGTAAGTGTTGAATGTTTGTGACATAGCTGACAGAAACAGCTTGGGCGAATTGTAACTTTCTGACCCGGAGGCGCAAATATGCTCGAATACGTGAGGGATGCCCTTATTGTCTAAAGC
>WRNV01000146.1 GCA_009776445.1 Oscillospiraceae bacterium
CACGATTTCATCAATCGTTTCGCGATAGCCCCGTTTGGTGCGCTATGGATGTTTAGCGGAGATATGGAAGCATAAGGCCACTAATACGTTTCTTTCCAAACAGTTTCCAGCGCCAGCCAGTCCGGGTTGGGCCCAACAGCTACCCAGCGTTCATAATTAAAGCCTAGCCCCGGTACGGCAATGCCCTTATCTTCAAAATCGTGGGAGTTAGTCGCCTCTTGGACTGCCAGATAATACCAGGAGCTAACCTTATTGTCTGGCCAATGTACCATATCATCGTCGAGAAGGTCGCCATCGTTTTCCGGCGCGCGCTCCAGCACTCTGTTGACGAGCGTCATGAACTCCGCCCTCGTTATTGGCTGGTTCGGCCCGTATGTCCCGTCTGGGTATCCGTTGACCCAACCTATGACCGCCGCGTAGTCGATGTCAGCTTCTGCCCAGTGACCGCCTATATCGGAGAAATTTTGAATATTGCTCCCGGACATCTGCATAATATTCGCGAACCGCGCCGCTACAGCCGCAAGTTCCGCCCTTGTAATGGCGGCGTTTGGCTTGAACAGGCCGTCAGGGTATCCCGTAATAATCTCCATTTTATTCATTACGGAAACCGCGATGTTGAACCAGTCGGAGTAAGAGGAATCCTGATAAGGGTTGTCGCGTGTCCAGTAATCTCCACGGAACTCGTCCGTAAGCAGCCTGAAGAAAACCGTCGCGACCTCGGCTCGCGTCACGTTGCTCTCAGGGCGAACGCTCCCGTCAGGATACCCGATTATATATGCGACGTGATCGGTGATGAACGGAGATTCTGGCCCCTCGTCGTCAGGAATTTCTACACCTGGTGTAGTTCCACCGCCGTTGCCGCCGCCGGAACTCTTCTCGTAAACATAAATTATGACAATATCGCCTGTCAGGTTGCTGATCGAAGGATATCCTGGATTGAGCGGGTTGATGTCGAGGTCTACCTTGTAGCCTATGTATTTCCATGTATCCGCTCCAACGGGAATCGTCGGGGGTGGATTCCCGCTAAAAGAGCCTCCACCGGTGATGGGGGTCGTCTCATCCGACTGCAATTCCAAATCCACTTCGTTCGTGTCGCTCTTGTGGTATTTTTCGATCAGAGTATATGTTGTCTTAAAATACAGAGTTATTTCGCAGGAGACCTCGCATATTCCCGGGAAGCCGTCCTGTATCGGCCCGCCGTTAATCGAGTACGCCGACACGTATTCGTACAACTTGCCAGACGTGGCCGCCAGGTCGATATCATCGCTAAGGCCGTCGCCGCTCCCCGGGCGCGTCGCCAGCTCAGGGTCGAATTCGGTGTCGAAGAATACCGTCATCGGGTTGCAGAGGATATTATATGGATTGCTTAACTCTTTAAAGTTCACCCGGACAGCTAGCTTATCCGTGAAATAAAGCGTGATGTGCTGACTACCGCCCATATCAGAGCCTTTGAATATGGGTCCTGCAGGTGGATAGACAGGTACCGTGCCAAGGAGTTTACCAGTTCCGCTCACAGGTGCCTCGGGGGCAAAGTCATAGTAATTCCACGTCTTGTTGTTGAAAACGAAACTGTTATAATAGCTGTTTTTGATGTAGTAATCGCTCAGCGGGAGAACCATCTCTTTCACTGATAACGAGGGGTCTATCGGATCTCCGTTTTCGTCCACAAAATGTATAGTCACGTACACAGGCATGTAGTACAGCTTTATTGTCAAACTGTAGAATTCGTCTTCATAGTATGGTAGGTCGATGTCGGAAATGGACTTCGCGCCTATGAACGTTCCATTATAATCGTATCCTCTGAAAATATACATCCTAGCCTTTTCAGCATCAAGCCCCTTGACCGTATACTGGCCAATTTGATTTTGGTTACCTTCTCTGAAATATGTCACCAAATCCGGGTAAGGCAGTTTGTTACCAGTCGTTGTGTCAGTCACCTCGTCGAATAAGTAATACTCTTCAACTACTTTTATGTGAGTGTATTCGTGGTACGTGGTGTTTGTCGTTACAGAACCAACTCCAATATCAACGATTGCTGTGTTTTCATAGCTGGCGCTCCATGATGATGTCGGGTATTCTACTGTAACTTTTACAGAAACGCTAACGGGATACATTTCGTTCGGTATCGTCCATACTATTTTTCTGCCGCTGTCCTCCAGTTTCCAGGTTATGGTCCCGGCTATCGGATCGTTGCTATTGACGCCGGTGATGCTCAGCTCATCAATTGTCAAGCCGTTCGGTATCGTGTCGCGGATCTCGCCGTAATCCCCCTGCTGTGCTTGCCCGCCGGCCAGTTTGTATACCGAAATCATATACTCTATCTCGTCGCCGAAGGACACAAGCACCGGATCGGTAGCGCTGCCGTTGTCCCACGCGCCGCCGTTCACACGGGCTTTCTTTTCCCTATACTCATCAATGTTAATGTCGGCTCCAGGTGTTAGCGTATAGTATAGCGTAGTCTTGTTGCGCTCCTCGTAAGTCTGGTAAGTCAGTATTATATCGTTGCTAATATCCGCCGTACGGCTGTTACCCGATAGTACATACACAAAATTCGGGTCGTCGGCTTCGATGAATTGGGGCTGTACAATTCTGTACTTATGGCTGGACGTGCCGTCGGCGACCTCGGGGGGGCGTATCTCGTCTTTCCCTTTAGGCAATAGGGGGGCGACAAAATAGACGGTCGCTTTTGTTGGATTTTCAGTTTGGTCGATGTCGAACTTCGTATTCTCAAAACTTATACGCGTGAGGATACTGCAACTGTGAGAGTAGTATCCGGTGTAACATCCAAAACCAATTCCCCCGGTAGCACCGCCCTCGACGTCCGCCGCCGACAGACTCGCCCTGAGAAGACCGTCGATATACACGTCGAACGCGCGCGTCGCGGAGTCTAAATCGATGTCGATCTTATACGGAGTAGTATCGAGATTTTGAATGCCGGTTTTGATCACTGATATCAGGGTACGCGTGGTCGTAACGTTACCGGGCGTGAAGTATTCGGAGTTCCATTCCTCTTTTTCGATGTAGTACAGGCACAGTGTCGCAAGATTATTGGCGTTGGGATCGTTTTCCATCATTCCCGCCACATTCCCGCACTTGAGTATCACAGCGTAGCCGGTATAGTACAACTTGGAGCCAATATATTCAAACTCGCCGTTGAACAAAAATCCGGATTCGGAAAAAGAGTGGAAATTCATATTATGTGGCACCAACACAAATGATATGCCATTTACATCGTAAATGTCGGTGAACACACTGTCCACGTACGGTGGCGAATAGTATCCATAGAAAGAAATGTCGTCCCCGCTTATGACTACGTGTTTAGGTGTTTCCACATCGTTGTATTCGCGAGATTTGTTTACAGTGTACGCATCGTCGTATAAAGGGTGGTCGATAACAGTCCAGTCTATGCTTGAAGCGTCAGAAAAGGGTGGCGGGGTAGCGTAGGGTTCGTCGAAAATGACGTCGCCGACGGGAGCTCCGTCGGCTTTGGCGACAATTGGCGCCAATAACTCAGCTGGCGCCACTCCGACGAGCATCAACGCCACCAGCAATATTGACACAAGCTTTCCATAGAGATTTCTAATTTTATTCATAGTATTTTCCTCCATTTTAAAGTTATTTGGATTTTGTTAATTAACAATCTCCGCATATATAATAATACACATAATAGTTGACATAATCAATCCGGTTTCCTATCAATTGTATTACGGCATTCTATCATTTATGTTACGTCAAGTGATATTGAGGCTATGTGCTTTATCTATTTTTCACAATAAAAGCACAATCAATGGCAACGTTTAACAGATGTGCCCATTATGCGACTCTATTGATGCTTGCAGGAAAATGCTGTATAATCCTGGCAGGACAAATCGTCCTGCTACAGAGTCCCACGACGCCACTTATTTGGCGCAAAACTGAGAAAGAGAAGGTTTTAACAATGGTAAAAAGAAAAACAGACCATCAAGTGCAACTCGTCGAAAAACTACGCGGCGGTGAAGGGGCCGCGACTGTTGAGCGACTGCTGATGCCCGCCGAGTTGTGCGAGAAAAGCCCCCTTTTCGCCAAAATCACACTACAGCCCGGTTCTTCCATCGGTTACCATATCCATGAAGGCGAAATGGAGGCGTTTTATATACTTAGCGGCGAGGCCGAGTTTCTTGATAAGCAGGAAACAGTCACGCTCTCGCCTGGCGACTCAACTTTAACACAAAGTGGGGAAGGCCACTCGATAAAAAGCGTAGGCAATACACCTTTAGAGTTGATTGCCCTGATACTATACAAATAAAAAAGTTATCGTGGCTGCTCGCGACTGGACCGCCCTAACGCCTCACTCTTTCACAGCAAAAAAACGCTTGATTATAAGCGGAAAAAATACTGTTACCCATGTAGTCATGAGAAAATATCTGATCATATCGGACGCCAGCCCTTCCCATAATACCAGTTTTAGCCCCTCCTTGATGGCGAGCGTTCCGGCAAGTCCGACGGCGAGCTTTATAGCTTGCCAGAGGATATTCTTCGCTTTCTCTGAAAAATCAATATAAATACGTTCCACAAACATCCCGGCAGCGAATCCTATGCCACCTCCGGCGGCTTTAAGGCAGTCCGCCGCGTATCCGCGCTCAATTGTCCCAGATAAATACATCACAGCCGCGATTGCCGCTACGATTGCCGCAAACAGCGCCATTATCACAGAAATGGTTAGCTCTCTTTTTTTGCCAGGCAATCCATCGCCGACGATTTTAATTTCAAGCATTATGGCAAAAAACGATATAAGCAGCGCCACCGCAACGTCAAGCGGGGTATGAACCCCGAGATATAGCCTGGAAAACGCGACCAGGATAACGGCTGCAAAGCAAAGGGCTTTTATCGGTTTTTGCCTTATCTGCATTCCTAGCGAACCGAAAAGCGTGGCCGCACTTTGCGTGTGTCCACTGGGGAAGGAATAGCCAGTAGCTGTTTTAAGCGCGGACGGCGCCGGTTTGAGCGTTGGGTCCACGATCCATGGGCGGTCTATCCGAAAACATATTTTCATCCCCTGGATAATCATCCCTGAAAAGAAAAACGCGACGCCGACGCCATAAGCGATGCGTTTGTTTACGCACCAAAAAATCGCACATATAGCGACCATCACGACTGTTTCTTCGCCAAGACTGGTAATAACGCTAAATACCGCGTCAAGAATCGGAGAGCGGATGCTTTCTAACACTCTTAGCGTTTCCATATAGTTCGTTCCCTATCGTCTTGTATATAATCCACGCTTATTGCGCATTGTACCTCTTAGAGGATCTGATCGAACTAGCTATCGCTTTGATGTGCAACGGCACAAACGGTTTTCTTGAACTCATTTCAAACAATGATACGCCTTCATGCTGATACGCCAATGCAATCATCACAGAAGCGCCAAGTTTACCAGTGACGCGCTTTGACAGCCTTTTCGATAACCGGTAGTATAACAAAAGCTAACGCGCCGCCTATTAGAGCGGTAATGAGCTGATTTACGGAAAAGGCTGCGGATATGGTGGCGTTGGCGCCTTCAGGCAAACCGAGCATTGGCAACGCAATCCGCACAACGCCAATATACAAGAAAGCAAATTTGCATATTGCCGCCGCTACAAGCGCTATGATGCGGGAAACAGATTTGTTTACTATATTTCTATTGGCTATCAGTCGCCACGCCAAAACGAATAAAACATTTGCTGCCGCGACGATTGGAACCAATGTCCACAGCGGCCCTATGCCGAGCAGCTTGGCAAAAAAGTGTGATACAAACCCGACTGTCGCGCCAGTTGAAAACCCTCCGATCATGACCGATACCACCAGTATCATATTGACAAGCGGCCCGGTAACAAACTGGCTCATCGATGCGGTAAGAGTCTGCGTTGTAATTAACAGGGCAATCAGTACCGCTGTTCGCGTAATCCACAATACTCCTTTATGTTTCATGTTTTTCCTCCTTGATCAATTTGCTTTTTATCTGGTCGCGTTCATTTTATATGTATCTTTAAGGAGTGTCAACAGAAAAGCAGTACCAATCATTAGTAACTGTTCAGTGGGTATCCAAAAAACTCGCAATGGTTACAGGCTCCGCACACAAGTTTGTACAATTTTACAAGTTTTCATCGCAGTATTAGTGCGTTGGCTGTAACCAGCCTGTGTTTTTGGATGCCCACTGAACAGCACCACTCATTATTTATACCATTTTTATGCATTATTGGCGCTCTTGACGGAAACAACTCCTTGTGCTACAATATGTTGTGTAATACGCGCTAGCAAGACTGCTTTTTGCAACGCAAAACTCACTGCGCTGATGACGCGCTCATTGTACGAGGCGATAAATGAGTACGCGGCAATACTGGCATTTGCGAATGCGTGATACAAGCGCAACGATATGATAAGCAAGCTGATGATAGCAAAGGAGCGGCTGTAATGGCAGTTATTGAGGGCTTGACAGGCTTGACAGGATTGACGGGATTGTCCGGGTTGACTGAGGACTTGCCGATACGTATAGTAATGACTGACGATCCGATGCGCACGAAAATGATGGCGGCGCATTGGCTTAATAACGCCAAAACTCTATACGAATCGCGCGGCATGATCGGGTATATCGGCGCCTACAACAGCGTCGATATCGCGTTATTGTCAGTCGGATACGGCGAAAGCCCGACCATGCTATACCTTCACGATGCCGCGCTGCTAGGCGCGCAACGCGCGATATACATCGGGGAGTGCGTCGCCAGGAGGGCCGAAGACCGGCTCAGGGACGTGATAATCGCCAAAGGCGGCGACGCCGCGATGACGCAAAACGCCCTGACGACGGCAAAGCAATTCGCGATTTCTGTGAAAGTTCGCAACGTGATCACAAATGACCGCGCCTTACTCGACGGCTCCTCTACATCAGAGGATATCGCCGATTTCGCTTCGGGCGCGGTAAGCCGACTCGCCGCAAACCATGGACTCGCCGCGCTATCGATCCTGACCGTGTCGCGAAACACCGCTACAAAGGAACGCATGGAAGAGCACGAACGCCAAAGCCGCTTTAACGAAGCAACTCAGCTAGTCTTTGAAACACTATCAAATTCATAATTGCGGTTCAAGACCGCGCAAGGAGGAAGGGAAAAATGAAGCAAAAACCACGCAAAATCCTATCGGTACTGTTGGCGCTAA
>WRNV01000147.1 GCA_009776445.1 Oscillospiraceae bacterium
GTGAATCACTTTATTTTCCTCCCAGTCATGTGTATCTGAATACTAGCAAATTATACATGTACTGTCAATATGTGATAGTTATGTTGCATATTATGTTTTGCGCCATGTTTTCAAGTGATTTAATTTCAAGTTCATGAGTCTTAATGCATCGATATTACAACCTGCTTCACAAAAACACGCAAACTTTACTGCAAACTTTCTCTTTCGGAAAACAAGCAACAATATGTTGACTTTGTTTATATAACATTCTACAATAGGCTTTGTCATTTGGCGAAGCGCATTATCAAAGTCTGGTCTAGTGAGCAAAATCCCGTTAGGCGCGCGTTTCTTGCTGATTTCGGAANTTTTGCGCCAGGTGCTCATTTGAATGCGTTAACGTAAAATGTTTACATGTTTACATATATGTGTAGTTTCCCGAGGAGAACGACTATGACCGTTAAGCCTGAATCACCGTTGGAAAACGCGCCTGAGCAAACCGGCGCGCCTCCGGCTTCTCAAGAACCTACGTCAACAGAGTACAATCTTCCCTTTCAATCCACCTCGTTTGCTGACGCCATGCAAGCATATCTTACGATGCCGGATTCCCCGCCGGTTTCCTCTCCACCTCCATTTTTTACAGCCCCTTCATCAGAGCCACTACCGCAAAAAATGAACGCCACAAAACGGAAGAAAAGAAATAAAACAGTAAAACTAATAGTCATATTGTCAATTGTCGCGTTAATTATCGCCGGCATTGTTGTTGGCATGTACTGGCTGTTTTCAAGGCAGAAACCTGTCCAATACGTCACCGAAGTTATATCAAGAGGAATGCTTGAAACTGCGGTTCAAGGTTGGGGCTATGTAAGGCCTGTGGAATCAGCAGACATTGCCGTACTCAATAAGGGTAGAGTAGAAGAAAGCTTCTTCGATATGGGCGACACGGTTGACGAGGGCGACCTGCTCTTCACGCTGGATTCAGAGGAAGTGGATAAAGAAATCGAAGATTTGCATAAAAAGATTGATGATATTCAAATTAAGATTGACAAGGTGAACGAAGAATTGGACGTCTTACTGGGCGACGAGGCTGAGCGGTTGTCAAACCTCGCTGTGTCAGCGCCGTTTAAGGGGCAGCTTATCGAAGCGGCGCAGCTTAAGTTGGGAGACTACGTATCAATCGGCAACAAGGTCGGTCAATTCGTGGACGACCACAATCTTAAACTTTCACTTTACTTTAGCTACACATACGAAAACGATATCGAGATAGGCCAATTGGCGGACATTTCAATTCCGGCAGCTATGTCTGTAGTTACAGGACATGTATCGCAAATTACTAAAATACGGCGCATATCGCCCGAGGGGTCGGCGCTTTTCGAAGTCGTCGTGGCGCTTGAGAATCCGGGGTCGTTGGCTGCTGGCATGGAAGCCACCGCCACCATTAAATCCAATAATCAGGAGATATACCCTTCAGAAACAGGCCAGTTGGACTACAGCCGCTCTGAGGAGGTGCTGATCAAAGCGCCAGGCAAATTAACATATGTAAACGTGATAAACTATATGGACTATAACGCGGGCGAAACGCTGTGCAGGATCGAATACAAAGAAGACAACAGTCAAGTAGAAAGCCTGCGCCAGCAGATAAAGACATATGAGCAAGAAATCGAAATTATTGAAAAAGATATCGAACTCGCTTCCGAAGGCTATGACAATCTCAATGTAACAGCGCCCATGTCGGGTACCATTATGTACAACAATCTGATACAAGGAGAAATAGTTGAGCCTGGGTTGGCTGTTATTTCCATCGCGCAAATGGAAAAAATGATGGTGGAAGCGCAAGTGGACGAACGTCAGGTCAGCCAGGTACGTCCCGGTATGCCTGTGGAAATCAATGTCTGGATGATGGATGGCCAGATGACGCTTCCTGGCGTCGTCAAATCCGTGAACATGACGCCTACGGAAAACGGAATGGGGATGGGCGGCTCGGTAAATTATTACCCGGCAATATTCGAAATGGATAACTACAGCGGCATGTTGATGAGCGGCCAGGGAGTGGACTATCGATTGACTGTGGAACAGAAATTCGACATACTAATCGCGCCTGTTATCTCAGTTAAAAACACGGAGGAAGGTACATGCGTGTTTGTCAAGAGCGACGTTATGCCTGACAATTCCATCGACTTGGGGGAAGGCATCGTGCCGTCGGGCTTCTTCGCCGTACCAGTAGAGTGCGGTATCGGCAACGAAAACGGAATAGAAATACTCTCCGGCGTGGAGGAAGGCGCCGAGGTGTTTACCCAAATCATTCCGCTCGACGAAATGGATCAGGGCGGTATGCGTGGCGGCGGTATTGTTTATTATGGGTGAGCCGCTTATTTGCATAAATAACGTTTATAAGATATATAACGAGGGCTTTGAGAACGAAGTGCGAGCGCTCGACGGGTTAAACATCCGTATCAGTCAGGGTGAATATGTGGCGATCGTAGGGGCGTCAGGTTCCGGCAAAACGACGTTAATGAACATTCTAGGCTGTTTGGATCAGCCGACCTACGGCGAGTATGTCCTGGACGGCGAGTTGGTGTCGGCTCTGCCTGACCGCAAACTGGCTCGCATCCGCAACCGTCAGATCGGTTTCATTTTTCAAGGGTTCAACCTGCTGCCCAGTCTGAACGCACTTGAAAACGTTGAGCTACCACTGATGTACCAAGGTATACGCGGCGCCCGCCGCCGTGACATGGCTGAGCAAGCGCTTGAGCGTGTTGGCTTGGAGTCGCGCGCAAGGCATAAACCGGGCGAAATGTCCGGCGGTCAGCAGCAACGTGTGGCTATCGCGCGCGCCATAGCTACGAATCCACCTGTTATCATGGCCGACGAACCCACCGGCAATCTTGATTCCCGTACTGGCCTTCATGTAGTGGAGATTTTAGACACACTACACGCGGATGGCGCTACTATCCTGCTCATAACTCATGACAGTAACGTGTCCGCAATGGCGCGGCGACAAATTCGATTGTCGGACGGTCGCGTCGTCGAATCGGAAGAATATAGTCATGGGAGGTCGGTTTAGGCGTGGTTTTGTTGCAAAGCATCCGTATGGCTGTACGCTCTATAATGATTAAGAAAAGCCGCGCTGTATTGACGATTTTGAGTATATTCATCGGTGTGGCGGCGGTTATCGTACTGGTATCACTCCAGCAAGCGAACACCGATCAATGGATTGAGTATATGCGCAATACTGGCGTCAACCGCATACAGGTTTACGCCAGCATGTGGGGCGGCAAGGATTTTACGAAAGAACTCTACGACTATTGTTTGAGCCTTACGGATTTGGTGGAGGGCGTAACCCCGCAGCAAAGCATGTGGCCGGACAACGGTATAAGGTATGGGGCTAAAACATACCAGCCGCAGCAAATTGTGTTCGGCTCGGACCAGTATGGTATTTGTTCCAGCAGCGTAATAGCGCTTGGGCGCGACATCGCGTATATGGATGTAGAAAAATCAAATCGTGTATGTGTTATCGGTTCTGCAGTCAAAGAGAATCTGTTTAATTTTAAAAACCCCGTCGGTGAAAAGATCACGGTAAACAACCACCCAATGACAGTTATTGGGGTGTACGAGCAAAAAGTCGATAATTCCGAATGGTCGGACGACAATATCGTCGTCGTCCCCTACACTCTCAACCGTCTACTTTTAAATAACACAATGATCGAATCGTTTATCGTTAAGGCGAAGGACGCTGCTTCAACCGTCCTGGCTGTAGAAAAGTTGAAGGGTTTTCTACTCACCATGTACAAAAACCGGTCATATGCATGGTACGATGTGTCGAGCATGAACCAGTTCATCGAGCAAACCAACGAAGTCGAACGCCAGAATGTGCTGATTAGGGCAGCCATGGCTGGCCTTTCACTGCTTGTCGGCGGTATTGGCATAATGAATATAATGCTCACCACCGTGACCGAGCGAACCCGGGAGATCGGTATACGAAAAGCTCTCGGCGCCGAACGGCGTTCGATAATAGCGCAGTTTTTGGTGGAAGCATGTATAGTATCGGGACTAGGCGGGATTGTCGGCGTTATTGTTGGGATCCTTGTCACCATGTCATATATTAAAATTATCCAGGACAAGGTTTTTTATCCGCAATACGAAGTTATGGCGATGGCTTTTGGCATCTCGGTAGTGATAGGTATCCTGTTCGGACTGTATCCCGCATTTAAAGCGTCAAAATTGCAGCCGGTAGACGCTCTTCGTACAGAATAGGAGGTCTTTTTGGATGAAACGAGCTTATGTTATCATTATTGCGTTTATCATTTCACTTAGTCTATATCCGGGCTTGCTTGCCGGATCGTGCAGCGCGGAATTTGATGATATTTCCGATCAAACGGTCAGAACCGCCGCCACTCTGCTTCAAAATCTTGGTATCGTCTCTGGATACGGCGACGGGAAATTCCACCCAGCCGATAACCTAACCCGTGCGCAGTTTTGCAAAATGGCGGTCATGTTGTCCGGGACTCATGATGTGGGCGCATACGAAAAGTTCACCATCTTTCCGGACGTTCGAGCGGATCATTGGGGAGCGGGATACATCAACGCGGCTGTGCGCTCTCTGAAAATGGTCACGGGTTATCCTGACGGTACATTCAAGCCCGACATATCAGTCAGTTTCGCGCAGGCTGTGACGACACTTATGCGATTGCTTGGGTACACCGACAGCGAAGTAGGGCTCAACTGGCCTCATGGCTATCTTGACAGGGCCAGCCAAATAGGGTTGACAAAAGATCTGAACCTCGGCGCGAATGAAGCAATTGATCGCGGCCAGGCGGCGCGGTTGTTCTATAACGTCTTGTTTGCAAAAAACGCAAGTGGGACAAAATACTGTGATGAGTTGGGATTCACAGAGGTAGACGCTATTATTTACCGGCAGGACGGCACGAGTCCGGACGGACGCCTAAAAGGTCTACTTACTATTGGCGGCGACGGTTTTTATCCATGCCGTTATACGCTAGATATCGAGGAAGGTTCGCAAGGCGTACTGCTTGTGGATGGGGACGGTTATGCGTTAAGTTGGTCTCCTAACGCGCAGACAAAAAAAGAGATCACTGTTAAGTCCACAGGCCCCATGTCCGCGACTGGATTCGATGGCGACAGGATAGACAATATCCCTTCGGACGCTACTGTCTATATAAACGGTGAGGCGAATACCTGGGCAAAATGCTGGATCGACATACCTTCCGGACTTGCCTTGCGTTTCTTTTTTGGCTCCTCTGGAGTGATTGATTACATTTTCCTGTTTCAACCCACTGACGACGGTATCGTAAAGATACTCGGCGTCGAGCCGGCTGCGGGGCAAAACCCGCTCCCCTCCCTCGGCATCCAAGCAAACGCGCAGGTTTTGAAAAATGGCGTGGCGGCTTCTTGGGCGGACTTGCGCATGAATGACGTACTTGTCTACAGCGAGGAAGCCAATATTGTAAACGCAACCGATTTCCGCTTAACAGGAATATATGAAAACGCTCTGCCAAACCGCGAGGCGCCAGACGAGGTTATAACCTTCGGAGGTCAGAATTTCACGCTGTTGCCCAGTGTCAGGCTTAAACTGGCGGGAAAGAAGATCGGCGAATCGCTGACCTTTTTATTCACTCAAGATGGTCGCGTAGCCGATATTCGTTCCGAGAGTTCGCCTTCCTACCAGCCTGGTATTACAGTTGGGGATACAAGCGTTATGCTGTATAATGGAATGGTTATCAGCGGCGAGAACCGATCAATCGGTTTTTATGGCGAAGGCGCGCCTGTGCTGGCCAGTATGTCCGATCAGGGCAGACTGAATCTGCTAACAATAACCGCAAAGGGTGGTTTGGAGCTGGATATAAAGAGCATGAAGGCTGGCGCCACCGACATCGCCCCCTATGCAGTGTTTTTTGACCTCAGCGGCGCCGGAGGGCAAGCGGCAATTGTCGACAGAGCCGCGTTGCCGGATACAATCAACGCCGCAGACGTTATATCTGTCCAAATCGGCCCAGCGGGCAAAGCAGATATCATAATTTTGAGAAACGTTACAGGCGACGCGCGTATTTATGGTTTTACATCAGTAGAGCGAAGCAATATCGATGTAGACGAGGATGGCAATGTTTCAGGTTCGCGTGTGAATTCATTGGTCATTGAAAACCAAAACGGCAAACAAACAATAAACGATCCCCGGAGTGTTGGAAGGGACAGCGGTAGTAGCGTCTATGGCGTAGCAATAGGGACAAACGGCAATGTCCTGGACAGCAAATCCTGTATACGCGTAAACAATGTGAGGCGATCCGACTTTAGCGGCAACGAAGCCGTTATGGTATCCGGGCTGCTGCGACCGATCCCCGAGGGGCTGCTGGTATACGCGCAAGCCACGAAGAGCTATATTTCGATAGCTGAAGCGCGACTGAATTTCAACAATTTTACAGTGTTCCTAGATAAACCAGCCGCAGACGGCGGCAAACCACGATTTATTATGGCGCTGTAATCAAGACAAAAGATAGAATAGAATAGGATATGTGGAGGCATGGTTATATGGACAAGGAAAAACTTTTTGAACTCGCTAAAGAAGCCAGATTAAACGCAATTACGGATATATCCGGTTTCAAAGTTGGCGCCGCTTTGTTGGCGAAAGACGGCAAGGTCTTTTTAGGGTGCAACATTGAAGACAGATCAGGGATAGGCGTTACGAACATTTGCGCGGAAAGATGCGCCATGATAAAGGCGCTTTCGGAAGGCTACAGGGAATTCGAAGCAATAGCTGTTGCGGGAGGCAAGGACGACCTGGTTTTTTGTACGCCTTGCGGAGTCTGTAGGCAGTACCTCAACACGTTTTGCCCCGATATCGAAGTTATTTGCGTTGACAAAGATGGCGCCATCAAAGCATACGCGCTGGATGAATTGCTGCCATATTCATTCAGCGAGACGTTTTAGTTAAAGCTTTTTCTTTGGAAAATCAATAAATTTACCTGGGTATTCACTTGACGCCAACTGAATACTCTACACTCCCGTCATTGCGGGCTTGACCCGCAATCTCGTGAAGGATTGGTATATGAAAGAAAACGCCT
>WRNV01000148.1 GCA_009776445.1 Oscillospiraceae bacterium
GCGTTTTCTTTCATATACCAATCCTTCACGAGATTGCGGGTCAAGCCCGCAATGACGGGAGTGTAGAGTATTCAGTTGGCGTCAAGTGCATACCCAGGTCTCATAATATACATTCCCAGTTGAATCGAAATTGTGACAGACTAATAGTGGATTTTTTGAATACCCTCTGAATCTGTTGGCGGCATTGTTGCGACTTCGTCGTTGGTAGCGGCGTTCGCGGCGAAAACAGGACGCTCAAATATTGAGCGTCCTGTTTCGTCGCTTCGCTTGGCTTTGTTTTACTTGATCAGGGTTTTACATGCCCTTGTTTACAGTATTCCTTCTAACTCCTTAAGGATCGGGATGAAGCTTGTTTTCTCCCACGCGAAGGCTTTGAACTTGTATCCGGCGTATTGGGCGGTGTTGAAAGCAAAGGCTGCATTGCCGCTGCTATCCGGATCGATTGTGACATCTTCACTTGTTACAAAGACTAGTCTGCCTACGCTGTCATAAACGCCGAACAGAAGATTTGCTGATATGGTTGACGTTGTTCTATTTGTGAAGGTTAACGTTGCGCCGTTGGAAGTTTTTTCAGCTGTGAGTTCTACATCAAAGTTAGTTCCAGCCGGCTTATACAATCTGCTCAGTTCCGCAATATCGTCGGTTGCGGTATCAAACGGTATCAGCGTGTAGCTATATGTATGGTTTCCTGCCTGGAGCTGATACTCAGTCAGTGTCGCGGGTCCGCAGCTCGCGCCGCCGGTGCCTCTGGAACCGTAGCTTACGCTTACGATTGTGTCTTCTCTTGGCGCCACCGCATACAGATGTCTCGGCGCGTCGTTTTGACCGGTTCCAGGCCCGAGATCACGCCAAGTGTAGTGCAGCGCGTTAGACTCGAATAGGCGGTCGCCTGTCGAAGCTATCAGAAGTCCTTTAGTACTCGTAGGCGACGTTANCGCCATATAGCGCGTATCCTGGTGCGTACCATTGTCCTGCGGCTTGATGTANGGNTAGAAATTGTCGGTCACTGTCGTTTTGTAAACGCCGGGGAAGCTGCCGGTCTTGCGGTCTGTAAGATTTTCAATCGGGCCGCGTGTGAACCATTCAACGTTCTCAAATTCCCCAGGCATTGTCAGGTCGACTCCGAAACGGTACATCTGCGTCGTATTGGTGGTCCTCATACGCGTTGTAATTTTTATCGCTCCAGTGCCATACACAAGATATATCATATCTACATATGTCGATGTGCTTATAGCCGATATGGTATAAGTAACCTGGAACGATATGCTCTTGCCATCCAAAGCAAGCGCAGGCGATCCTATTGTCGTCGACGCGGCGTTGAGCGTTTTGCTGGTGTCAGCGTTTCGCCAGCTTGAGTTAGCCGACCCATTGTCATTGGCGTTTACAGCGTGCCAGAATGTTGGTTCCGGACCGGATTTGATAAGCTGTTTGCCTCCTGCAGTGTAGCTGGTCATAGCGCCAGTCGACCTGCTGAATACTACCGAGAAGTTATCGTTTCCGATAGTAAGATCACTATTTGTGAGGTTATAGCTCAATGCGGGAACACTGCTGTTGAGGAGCCTTGCCGCTTCGTCGGAAGCGACCCAGGGCAGCTCGAATTGTTCCTCGGCAACGGGGTAGCCGGCTTTAGCCCATTCCAAGTCGGTCTTCAGGCAAGCTTGAACCTTCAGTGCGTACTCAGCGCCCGGCTTAACAACGCTCGGAAGCGCCGCGATAAATGGAACGTCTATCGGATACGCCGGGATATTAAACAGTATTACTTCTTTGTCTATTCCCGGAACAGACGGTACTGTCAGCGCCCCGCCCGCGATAGATTTACCATCTTCAAGCAGAGTCCAGTTCCAATTGAAATCGTTGGCGTTCTTGGCGTAGTATTCGTTGCGCAAGAGGATCTGGCCGTTCTTGAGATTGTCATTCGTCGTCTTCTCAAAGTTCAGGCTCTGGTAAACTTTCTTGACCTCAGCCATTTCAGGATCCGGAACGCGAATCGCGCTGATTATGCCGTTCGCGCAGAAATAGTTGTCATGGTTTCCTTCGCCCCAATCGCCGCCGTATCCCAGATACAAGCCGTTGCCGTAATAATCGTTCACGAAAGCTACGTTTGCGGCTGTCTTAGTCCAGACAGATTGATCCACGTAGTCCCAGATACAGCCGCCGAGGGATTTCGGCGTGGATCGGAACGCGTCGAAGTATTCCTTGAGATTGCCCACCGAGTTGCCCATAGCGTGAGCGTACTCGCACAGCATCACAGAGCCAACATTGGCGTTGATCGCATCTCCCGCGTGAGCGCTGACGCCAGAGTACATATAGCTGAGTACATCCATAGCCCTGTCGCCGTTTGTGTTGTTGTTTTGGTCTTTGATACCCTCATAATGTATTGGGCGCGTACGGTCTATCGTCTTAGCGTCAGCAGCGATATCACGCCAACCAGTCTGAGATCCGGACTCATTGCCCAAAGACCACATTATGACGGATGGGCGGTTCTTGAATTTCTCAACGTTATTTCTCACTCTGCTCCTGGCGAGATAAAAGAAATTCGAAGTTGAAATACTGCTGCTTGTGTTGGAGTGGCTTTCGTTATTAGCCTCGGCTACAACCATAATACCATATTTGTCCGCTAGGTAATAAAGGTAGTCGTCGTTTGGATAGTGCGAAGTCCTTATTGTGTTAATGTTGTGCAGCTTCATCAACTGCAAGTCTTTTTCATATGTTTCTTTTGGTACATAGTGTCCGCCGAAAGGAGTCGTGTCATGACGGTTAGCGCCGCGCATAGTCAGCTTTTTTCCGTTGATACGAACAAGNTCGGATCTGCCGTTTGCGTCNAGGTAAGTTACCTGCACNGCGCCATATTGCATGCTGACCCGCTCGACCGCTACATTGGAGCTGTCGTATATCGTGAGTACCAGCGTATACAAATACGGATCGTCAGGGAACCACTTATGCGGATCCAAAAGCGAAGCCTGCCCGGTCAGCGCGATCTCTCCGTTTTGTTCGATACTACCGACCGACGCCTTAAACGTGTGGTCTTTAAGTACGTCTACATTGTTTGCGTCAAACAACTGAGCCATCACGCCATATCCATTGAGAGTCTGAGCGGCGTAATTGCGGACCCAAACCTTGAACCCGATTGTCGCGTTTTGAAAATTAGCGTCAAAGTTTGTTTCAATCTTGTAATCCCGAATGTGTATATATGGTGTGGCGTAGAGATAAACGTCACGATAAATGCCGCTTAAGCGAATGAAGTCTTGAACATCCATGTAAGCGGAATCCGCCCAGCGGATAACTTTGACTGCGAGAAGGTTTCCTTTGCCGTCGGCTGTTAAAAACGGGGTCAAATCGAAATCGCCTGGGGTTTTTCCGTCTTCGTGATAACCGACTTCCTTGCCGTTTAAGTATACGTAGAATGCTGACTCGACACCGCCAAATGAGATGAATACCTTGTTCTTGTTGGCGATCCAGTCGGAGGGCACGTCGAAATAACGCCGATAGAAGCCGACGGGGTTGTAAGTCGTGGGCGCTGCGGGCGTTGACACGTTTGAGTAGATCGCGCGGGTTGAACCACCAAATGTTATTTGGTTCGGATTTCTGGTGTTAATATAGTATGGCGGGTCATAGCCGTAGGCGGGATCATAATAACCTGTGTATGGAACTCCGTTGTTACTACCCTGAAGCTGCCAGTTTGTCGGTACAGCATGTCCATTCCACCCGCTTGCGTCATAGTCGGTCTTGTAAAAATCGACGATGTTCTGGTTGCCGCCATAAGGGTCTTTTGTATTGTTGGCTGTCGTAAGGTTAGTCGTCAAAGATGATACGATCGAGAATTTCCAATCAGACGTCAACGGATCCAGATCCTTAGCGGTCGACAGCGGCATGTAATACTTTGATCCCTCGTGGTCATAATCACGTGCGCCGGTGAGCGCCTTTGCGACCGTTTCGTACGCCAGCGTTTCGGCGTGAGGCTTCTCTCGGTTTACCTCAAATATATCCGACTGACGGCCTTGGTTTGGCAAACCGGCTGTTACGCTCGTTGCGCCTGTCCACTCCATATTGTTGAAGCGAATGGCAGACGGATCGAGCGGTTGATATAGATCATAAATTCCAATCGCGCCGTCGGTCACAGTGGGCGTTATTGATATAATGGCTGCCTTAACAGCGGCTTTCGCGGCGTCCAACCTGTAGTACATCGTGTCGATTTCGCCGCCGGAAGCGTCAGCATTCGCGTATAGCGCGTTAGCCTCAGAAATCAGTTGGTCAAAGCTGCTTTTGTCATTTTGTGAGATATTTCCATCTGCTGTGCCGACCTCAAGCGACGCTAGCAGGCTGGCAACAGCTTCAATTTGCGACAACAGATCAGCCTTTAAAAAGTGGATCGGGTTGTCAAGAAAATCGGCCAGAACCGCGTCAATTGCTGGGAAAATCACTTCATTTGAGCCGCCAGAACCGCAAAGCTCAATAATCGCGTTAATACAAGCGTTTTGCGCGGCTAGTGCGTACATAAGAGGAGCTGAGCCTACAGTAACGCTCTTGGCTTTGTCGATTGCCGCTTGGGTATAGGACCAAAGGCTTGCCTGACCTGTGTCGGATACTTCTACATTAAACTCTCCACAGTTAACATAAGCCGTCGGACCTGTGACGACCATTAGGACGTAGCGGCCGTTCCTCGGGGTAGCAAAGTCGATTCTTTTCTCTCCGGTAGAGGTCGACCATCCGGAGGCTGAACCTATCTGTGTGTAGGTGACGTGGTCGAGGCTAACGTAAATCGTACAAGCCGTAACATTGCCGTTTGTATTACCAGACGGCCTGGTGAGATAGCGAATCGCGTTTATCTCCTGAACCGAATGGAGGTCAACTTCCATCCAGTGCCCGTTCACGACGCCTGTTTTTCCGTATGAGGCGTTTGCGTGGGCGCTTTGCGGGTGCTTTGCGGAATCCCATGGCGTATGCCAAAAGGTGCCGGGGTTGCCGTCGATGGAGTTAACCATCGCATCCGGCTCAGATACCGTTTCCTCGGCGCAGGCGTCGACCGTCATTAAAAACTGCGGGTAAGTGACTGAATCGGCGGCTTGAACTACGCCCGGCAGGAACTGCGTCATCCCAAACACCATAAATAGCGCCAGGAACAATGATATTGTTGGCTTAAAACGCCGCAATAAACTAGATCTCATTCTAGCATCTCCTTTTATGATATTTTTCGCGAGTTAAATCTTTTCTTATCCCCCCAAGATATCCGCTTTCTCGCCTAACGCTTGGATGACGTCTCAACCCGTGTCAGTATGGCGCGTTTAAAGACGGCGTTATCATCAATAAGTGAAAAGCGCTATCTCAATAAGAAATTATTTAACCTACGCATAAGCATTTTAGCATAAAATCTCAACATTACCAAGTACTATCTTAATAATATTGAAATAAATATCGCGTCACGCGACAATATCGCGTCACGCGACAATTTTGCCGTCATATAGGCCGTTCGCCTTCACGATAATCGTCGACCCCGCGCGTAGGGGTGACCCGGATTCCGCGCCGTCGCGCACGAGATAGGAATCGCCCGTTTCATAAAGTATCTCCACATTTACGCGTTCAGCGCGGGCACCTGTCTGGATGTAGACGAAAGTTGCCGCGTCGTCGTCAAGATTGATCGCTTCTTTGGGTACGCGTATTCCGGTAACTGAACCTGTAACGATATCGGCGCGCAAATGCCGCAACGCCGCTACCTGGTGAACACCAAGCTCGCAAGACAACCGCGCGACGCATTTTCCGTCTTCACGTTTGCCGATGTTTTCGACTTTCATATCCAAAGCCTCGTTATACGCTCCGGAAAAACGAACCAGGATTTGCTGTCCTACCGAAACGTGGGCAGCGTCACTGGCTTCCATTACTGTCACGAAGTACCATTTAAACTCGGTAACAAGTTTACCGACGCCGTATACGCCTGATGGGGAAGAAAACAGTCTATCAAGGCGGGACGGCGACATATCTGCTAGATCGCCCGGGCTAATGTTTTCAAAACCGTCGACGACCTGTGAAAAAACGCCGCTAGCCGGGGCGTGTATGGCTCTGACGTCCTCAGTTTTGCTTTCCAAAGCTTCAAGCTGCGCGCGCAACTCCGGGAGGTTGGAATCGGAAGATACACCTCCAGCGAAAATATTGGTTTCAATCTTTAGTTTAAGTTCGTCTAAATTACTCAAATTACCGCGCCGCGTTGCCGCTGAAAGTTCCATGACGCTTTCGACGCACGCGGCTTCTACCATTTCATCATCTGATGATTCAAGCTGCGATATCCTCATTCTAAGCGCCCGCAACTGGCTCGCCGTCTCAAGCGCCGCACGGCTTTGATACTCAACCGCGACGACTTGGCCGGACGCCACCTTCTCGCCCTCGCTCATGATTGGTAAAGCCATAAGGCTTGAATCCTCAATGACAGCTTCGGAGCGCACAATGTACCCGCTCCCCGAAATAGTCTCCTCGACAGTGAAAATGATCGCCGGTGCCGTTACATAGGTATTTATTGTGGCGTTGTATATATATACGCCTATATAACTCGCTACGGCGAGAAACAACACCACTGTGATGATCCTTATATAAAAATCGCTTCGTTTCATAATGGTACGCTAACCTCCGGACAGCATTATCTGTGATTGACACGAGAACTAGCACTGCGAGAACTAGCACTGATTATAGCAAATATTGCGCTCACTGAACAGTAACTAACCTGTATTTTTTGATAACCCCTGATCTGGGCAACCTAAGTTGGATGGGAAATTAGAAAATTATAAAAAAGGTATTGACACAGGGTATGCATCCATGTTATCATTTCGTTCTGCCATGGGGAGCCTCATAGCTTTCCAGGGTTAGCCGCGAGGGCGGATGCACCTTGTAAATTAAACAATGTAAGCAAAAGCGCACCAAGGCCAAAAGACGGCTGGCAGGAG
>WRNV01000149.1 GCA_009776445.1 Oscillospiraceae bacterium
GGCAACGCACTGGTACTGCGGCGAAAACTTGTACAATTGTCAAAACTTGTGTGCGGAGCCTGTAACCATTGCGAGTTTTTGGACACCCACTGAACAGTAACACCAATTGCACAATTGCAATATATTTACAAAGATATACTTTTTTTATCTTAAATTATTGAAAGCGCTGCTATAACATGTTAACATAACAATATGGGATAGCAGGATGGGTACAAAAACTATTAGCGATAAAAGGGGGAGGACGCAAATGGGAAGAATAAAAAGACTTGTGGCGATCACGCTGGCGGCTATGACGCTTTTTTGCGTGGTCGCGCAAAGTGTTTTGGCCGATGAAGCTGACATGATAACAGTCAGCCTTCGAGTCGAGGGAATCAAAGAAAACATGTATTACAAAGAAGGTATCAGAATCGCCGCAGGATCTACCGTCGAGGCTTTACTGAAACATGCAAGCGACGCTGACAGCGCATTGACGGTAAAAATAACCAACAGCGAGCATGGCGCGTACATAAGCGAAATAAACGGCCTTGCGGAATTCGCGCTTGGCGAAATGTCCGGCTGGAACTATCGGGTCAACGACACGGCGCCGGCATATGGGATCAGCCAGTACGAACTTGAGAGTTGGGATACGGTTGTATGCTATTTTGGGGACCCGTATGGTGCCGGTATGCAGTACCCCCAAGCCGATTGGTCCAGGATCCTCAGCGAAGGCATTATTAAATTTTCAAGCATCGACGCCGAATATGACGAGTTCTGGGCATTATCGCTTAATGATAACCCCGTAGTTGGGGCAAAAGTAACGTTTCGCTGGGACAGCTACGTCACGGATATTAATGGCGAAATAACCATTAATGACAAGACAGGCCTGTCCGGTTATCGCCCATTGCAAATCGAACGCTACGACGAGGCAACCGGTGCCCCAACCGCATTGCGCTTCGCGCCGGGATTCGAAATATATGTGCCATTTGCGGACACACCGCACGAAACATGGCAAGCATGGTATGAGGATGCCGTCCGTTTTTGCGTCCGCAAGGAATACTTCGTTGGCACTAACCTAGCGGCGAACCTGTTCGAGCCGTCACGGAACATGACGATGGCGCAGCTAGTCACCGTATTGGCGCGTATAGGGAACGTTGACACGGATTTAACGACTGGCGATCTGTGGTACGACGCGCCACTCGACTGGGCGGTCAACAACGGGATATTGTCTGGAGTAAGTGACGCCGTGATTAACGAAGGCATCGGGGCGCTGTACGAACTGACGTCTGGAATGAACGTGACACGGGAGGAATTCATACATATGTTTTACCTCACCGTCAGGCTGGTCGGGAGCGCCGATATGAATGTCAGAGCCGATATATCAACCGCTTCGGATTATGGCGATATAACTAAAGACTACCTCGAATCGATTTCATGGGCGGTAGCATCCGGAATCATAAAGGGCACCGCGCCAGGCTCGCTGATTATCAGCCCAAAACTTGAAGTTAACCGCGCCACAGTATGTCAAATGATACATAATTATTATACCACTACCGTTACGACTGCTAATTAGCAAGTCGTTAACGTTTTCTGTATGACAGGTAGCTTTCTAGAATCAGCGACGCCGCGACGGCATCGACTGATTTACTACGCTTTTTACCGTACCGTCCCGCGTTGTCGAGTATGCGATGGGCGCTTACAGTCGTCATGCGTTCGTCCCATAAAATGACCTCGGCGTCGCATATTAAGCGCAGATGATCAGCCAAACGCTCACTTTTCAGAGCTTGTGGGCCAACAGTCCCGTTCATGTTTTTCGGGTATCCAACAACAACTGTCTGGACGTTGCGGGATAGAACCTCAGCCGAAATAGCCTCGGCGACTGCCGATTGATTCTTTTCTCGGATGATCCAAGCTTCCCCGACCAGGGACGCGGATTCGTCCGAGACGGCGATGCCCGTTCGGGCTTCCCCGTAATCGACTGCCATCACTCTCATACTAGCGCTCGTCCAAGACGTCCTGCGCCCCGTCGGTGCCCTGGACGTCGTCTATCGCGTCCAAAAGACGCCTATACCAGTATAGCGAGTCCATGAATGCCCGCGATAGCGTATCGATATCTATGCCGTTGCGCACCATGATGAGCGAGGCGTTATACCAATCCGCCCGCTCATACGCGAAAATCAGCGACAGCACCTCATACATTAGCCCTGAGTTATCGAGCAGCGCTTCTCTTATATCGCTGTGGACCGCCACTTCACCAATGGCTTGACGTAATGGCATTTGAAGTATAATGTCCAGTAATGAAAAAAGCCCGGAAATGAATAGGGCGCCTGACTTAATGGCTAAGCCAAAAGCGGGCGCGAGGTTTTCGGCAAATTTAGCGCGGATAAGGGAGAGTCTCGTTATCTCCCCTGGTCGGTCTTCGCCTATACTGACCGAAACCGCAACAGCCGCCCATTTCTTGACCTCGTTTTGGCCAAGAATAGCGACCGCATTGCGTATCGAGTCGATCTTCCTACTGCGACCCGGATTCATCGTGTTTATAAAACGCAGTAGTGAGATTGATAAGGCGGGGTCTTTTTCAACGGTATCAGCCGCAACGCCCAGGTCAAAGTTGTCGTCGTTGATCTGCGCGAGTATGCGCAAGGTATTTAGTTTCAGTGGGGAAACGCTGGACAAGCCTTTTGTAATAGGTTGGCTATAAAAATTCCCCGACAGCAAAACGCCGCGCGCGTTTGCAAGCTTTTTGAAATTATCCATGTCCGGAATATCAGAAATGACCAGCTTGATTTTTAGTATGTAGGGCAGGATTGTCTTTAAGTCTTCCTTGAAATCCTGCGCCTTGCTGTTAAGCAGCACATAATCGAAAAAATTGACTGCTGTGTCTATGCTTATGGTTTGCGGCAACCCGTCGACAGCCAGTCGGTATCCCCTGCGTTTTAGAATACCCAGCTTTGCGTAAGCGGCGTTGTCGGCTAGCGTTTCCTTGTCGATGACGCATACCAGCTTGTCCGTAGGGATGTTCATACTCAGCGGCATACCCATAAGGAGCTGGTATTTGCTGATATCGACAAAAAAATCATGCTGGCCGGCAAAGGGTTCGACGCCGATTTCTCTGACATATTCAAGAGCCGACGCCAAAAGCTCGTCGCTCAGCATCCGAAAGTCTTCCGCTGCGCCTAATAGTTTTTCTCCGTCATGCGTCATCATCCTATACGCGTGGACTACCATATCCGTGTCAAAAAGTGGTATTGCGCATATAAAAAACCTCATGGAGCTTTCCCCTTCCCACGTACAACAGCATTTCAAACATATGTTCTATTATACATCAATTATCGGATAAAACATCAAAAAAAAAAGCCCAATATAGAATATATATAAATATAGACTTATTACGGAACCACACAAACTTGACGTTCTGTTTGTCCTAGTTCCTGTGTAAAGCCTTAACCCATGACCTGTTTGAGAATACGCCGTGCCGGAAGCCTATGTTGCTGATCGTTCCAGCGGAAAGCTGAATGGATGAGCTGATGTCGGGATGATATGTCCTGGTTAAAACTTCGGCTATGTTAATTTATACCACATACTATCTTCTTTCCGATCTTGGCTGTCCATGAACGCTTCAAACTCTTCCTGCGTTACCTCAGCACCCCCGATAGTGTATTTGTTTCGATCAATGTATTCATTTTCATGCTCATACTCATATGCCGCTAATTCAATATATTCGCATGATTCCCCAGTAAATCGCAACCTGCTAAAACCATAGTAATATGCGGACCCCCAACTGAATGAACCGTCTTTTTTAACTATGTTAAGCCCTTTAATACCGAAAAAGCACCCAACTACATAACCATCAGTATTGTACAAAACCAATCTGATGTCTGGCCCCATCAAATTCAATATAACCTCCGGGATTCCGTCTCCGTCCATATCCACAACAGTAAATTCCAGTTCAAAATCCATTATCGAAGCATCCTCAGCCAAGTAGTATTCACTCAATAACATCTCGCTTTTACCATCTTCCACCATCTCAATGAATTTTGCCTCATTTCGTAATACTTTTTTCATTATTTCTATTGTTTCAACGCACTCTGAATTGCTGGTAAATTCTGCAAAAGGGTCTAACGTTGGAGAATTTTTGGCATCCGTCTCACCTATACTTCTGTATGGCACATTTCCCTGAGGCCACTGAACGGATACGTCATTTACCTCTGTATTTTCTATCGATGGTACATCCGTCTCATTCTCGATGGGTTCGGAATATTCACTTGAAGGCAGATTTCCTTGAGGCAACTGAACGGGCACCTCATTTACTTCTGTATTTTCTACCAACGGTATATCTAACTCATTGTCGGTTGGTTCAGTGTATTCATTTGCCTGCAGAATTTCTGTACCAATTTGCCCCGAACCTAGAGGCGATTGATATGTTGTTTCAGTTTTTTCTAGATCTTTAGACGCATTATTGGCGCTAGTTGCATGACAACCTGCTAATCCCATAATAAGCACTATTACACAAAGACACATGATCAAGTTGGCACGTATAGTATTCATGGATTGCCCCCTATATATCATAATACGTCAAACGTGATATTTTTTATCACATAAACTGTATAGCCACCTATTTTTATGGAATTTTTGGTCTGGGCATCAACACATAAATGCACCTAACAAGAGGATCATCCTATGTTGACTTTATTATGCACGATAACCTTCGGCTCTTGATGAAAGTACATAAATATCAAAATCAACCGTAGCCCCAATTGCAGCAGCAAAAGCGATAAACTCTTTTGTTAGATATGGCGATGGGACATCTCCATTTTCTATGTAAATGTAGAACGCTATATGCCAGGTCGCATTGCATTCAGCACATAGTTCAGACAAAAGATCAGTTTTATCTTTTACCATAGACATTATTTTCTGATACTGATTTTCAATGCTGTAAGAACACTCTCGTTCGAATTCCACCGCCCATTCGGTCTGTCCAAATCTCCTACCATTATTCAGAACTTCATCTTTATTTCTTATGTGTGTTGGATTTATCCCAAGTTTATTACTAACATAGTCTACATCAAAATCATCACCACAAAGTGCAAGGCTTGCGCCTACTGTTGATTTTGTCACATTTAAACCCATTTCGTTCTCCTTTACGTTATAAAACCATTACTTCTGCCGACGCCACCTCCGCCGCCGATGCCATATGTTGTGATCTTGCCAGGTTGTTTATCAAAGTATACTTGTCCAGGATCCGTCACCGTCGTTGTCGTACGTATTGCTCAGGGATTTGCTACCTGCTGTTTTCAATAGCACCACCTGCCCATGGATATCGTACGCATAGTACGTTACGATCCCGTTCTGGTCTGGTCTGTTTCTGTCGCAATACTGCCGTCTGCGTAATATGTATAATACATTGTCTTTGCAGCGTCTATAATAGATCCGGATTTTCCTCCCAACTCTATGTACGCGACGGGCAGGTTACGGACGTTATGAGGTAATGTCTACACCTTATTCTTCACAGCCGGAATTTGCAATTGGCAAACGGCTCTAACCATAATACCAATTCCCCTTTATATGCGTAAATCCTTTCATATATGATGTATTATGTGGATCATCATAATACCAAATCCGCGTGGGGAATCGGTCTGTTTGATAATCATTTCCAAAATCCATGCGGAACATTGATGGATATTTTGTTGCCGTTAGCGCCCCAAACTTGCCTTCAATGACTATGGTGCGTATACATTCTGTAAGCCTTTCGTCCACTGAGATACCGATATCATCAGGGAACAAGGGTTTTCTATAGTAATCACTAAAAACAACTTCTTTTGTCCTTTTGGTGATTCCAACACGCAAATACTGTCCTGTATGGCTCGTCTTCCTGAGACAGGCAACAACATACTCGAATGCCTCTTCATTTTCCAGAAAGAACTCCTCAACTTCTTCTTCATACAACACATCTTTATAACGGAAACGCATAGGGCTGTTGTCGAAAATCTGCAATATAGCGACCGCTAAAACGGCAACAAGGAGTAGGCATAGCAGTATGTATCTTTTCTTTAGCTTTGGTTTTTTTCTTTCCATGTCACCTCACCTCATATCAAAATAATCATAACAATCAGTTCAATTCAACACCCCAGTTTGAGCTGTTATACACTTATTTTCAAGTAATGAAATCATAAACGCTAAAAATTCGTGTCCCCGAAACCCCTGCCCCATCTGTGATTTCAAATTCATAATCTGATACCCATCTACTTGCGGCTGGTACATAATAACCTATCCAATACTTCCTATCAATAAAACCGTGTTTTACAAGATATACCTTTCCATTCCATCCCCAAGCGCCAATATCAGTCCAATACTTTTTTATGCTGTATTCACCCGTTGGTGAAGTGTCTATACCGACATCAGTAATGCTCCAATAAAAACCGATAGCACTGATAACGATAATGACTATGATAGCAGATATAATTAGTAATGTCTTTTGAGACGGACTAACGCGCATTTTTTCTTTCATGAAACACCTCTCAGAAAAGTAAACGCCAAAAGCAACTTAGTCCTTTTTAACTGCCAGCTTTTGCCATGTTGATACCATGCGTAATTGCTGGACTGTCGCCGCCGTATACGTTGTACGCGGTTTGGTTCCCAGCGCCATCAAGTTCCAACGTGATGTTGCCGCCCTCGTATAAGAACTTCGTTGTTGTTGGTAT
>WRNV01000150.1 GCA_009776445.1 Oscillospiraceae bacterium
GGATCCTCGCCAGCCTCCAGCATCCTAGCCAGCCAGTAGATCGCGGCGTCGGCGTCGCTGTTGCGCATGGATTTGTGCAGCGCTGAAATTATATTATAGTGTTCTTCGCCGCCTTTATCGTAAAGGAGCGATTTTTTGCTAATGCACTGCTCGATTGTCTCGAGCGTCACTGTTGTTCCTGCCTCGTCTGTATCCCCGTTTAGGATCGCCATTTCAAGCGTACTTAGCGCCACGCGAGCGTCCCCATTGGCGAATCCCGCGATGATTTTCAGCATATCGTCGTCAATGCGTACTATCTGTCCGCCAAAACCGCGCGGGTTTATCAGCGCCTGTTTCAACAGGCTGAACAAATCCTCCTGCTCAAGCGCATGGAGGACGAATACTTTGCAGCGCGAGAGGAGCGCCGAATTGACCTCAAACGATGGGTTCTCGGTCGTCGCACCAATAAGTATTATGCTCCCCTTTTCGACGAACGGCAGGAACGCGTCCTGTTGGGCTTTGTTGAAACGGTGGATTTCGTCGATGAACAAAATAGTCCTGTCGCCCATCATGCTCATGCGTTCAGCCTGGTTCATGACCTCCTTGATTTCTTTGATGCCGCTGACTACTGCGCTGAAATTGACGAATTCAGCCTTGGTACTTCCGGCGATAATCCGTGCGAGCGTCGTTTTCCCAACGCCAGGCGGCCCCCAGAAAATCATCGAAGACACCATGTCCCTATCGATCATCTGGCGAAGCGCTTTTCCTTTTCCAATTAGATGACTCTGACCGACAAATTCGGACAAATCACGCGGACGCAGCCGACTCGCAAGTGGCCCTTGCGGCTCCGAAACGTCGAATATCGATCTTTGCCTGTTGTTTGATTTCATAGCATCGCCTCGCGCGAAATTTATATATTATAACTTTTCAGAGGGTATCCAAAAAACTCGCAATGGTAACAGGCTCCGCACACAAGTTTTGGCTAATATTACAAGTTTTCGCCGATGTACTAGTGCGTTGCCTGTAACTATCCTGTGTTTTTGGATGCCCACTGAAAAGTAACCAAATATTCGCGTTTACGTTACCCTGATCGCCTCGACGCTCACGCATCTCCCTGTCTCAGTATCAATCTCGAAAATGGCGCCCTCGACTTTCCCAGATCCAGTCGCCGGTTCAAAACGCCCAGGCGGGTTGCCCAAAAACCGAGATATTGGCTGTTCCAGCTTCATGCCGATTATTGATTCACAAGCGCCAGTCATGCCAAGATCAGTTATGTACCCCATACCACCAGAGAAAACACGACAATCAGACGTCTGTACATGCGTATGCGTACCCCAAAGTGCAGAAACCCGGCTGTCAAGGTAATACGCCATCGCGCACTTTTCGCTCGTGGCTTCAGCGTGAAAATCAACAAGAATTATCTTTGTATCGCTTGTATCGATCTGTTTTAGAATCCTGTCAACCTCAAAAAACGGACTCTCGCTATCATCAGGCATATAAACGCGGCCAACCAAGTTGATTACACAAACGCTGCCAAACGAAGCGTCAAAAATACCCCACCCCCGTCCTGGGACTTGAGGCGCGAAATTTGCCGGGCGCAGGATGGAATCGGAGTCGTCGAGAAAGCGTTTAATATCAGGCTTGCCCCACGTATGGTTGCCAAGCGTGATGACATCCGCGCCAACGTCGAGCAATACCCGCGCCTGGTTAGACGTCACGCCGATACCAGCCGCATTTTCGCCGTTGACCACAGTAAAGGCGATATTCCCCCATTTCTTGATGCTATTGAACTTGTTGGAAAAGATATCAATGCCCACCTGCCCCGTGATGTCGCCGATTGCCAAAATATTCGCTGTCATGACTTCTCCATATCTCTTACTATTAACTGTTCAGCGTCTCTTACAAAACAATACTTATAGCTTCATGGAAATTCTTTATCTCCACTTCCTCATGCATCCCTCCATCCTCCCCGTCGACCGTCCAGGCTACCTTTTCGTTGAAACTGAACTTAATGTTCGACGCATGGAGGACAATGACGTTATCCCCGTTGTAAGTTTTTCTGGCTACGCCGGCTAGAATACCGATAAAGTCTGACAATGCAACAGGTTTTCTGACAAGAAGAATCTCAAACTTTCCGTCGGCAAGATCGACAAGTTTTGGATCAAGTTTTACGAAACCCGCAATAGAGGTGGTGTTCGTCACGCCGCCAAAGATGAAATCGCCCTCAATGCGATCCCCGTCATATTCAATGACCGTTCGCCTTGGTTTTATCGCGGCTACATTTGCCAATCCTCCAAGCATATAGGCAAAATGCCCCAGCGCGCGTTTCGCGCTCGGCGACGTCGAGTACGAGACCTCAGTAAACGCGCCGAACGCCGCGACGTAAGTAAAGTATCTCCCGGAGAACTCCCCTATATCGTACGGCTGCGGATTGCCGTTGACGATTTTTTTCGCCGCTATCGCTGGATCTTTTGAAAGTTTAAGCGTCGTCGCAATGTCGTTTGCAGTCCCAGCGGGGATATATCCGACGGGGACAGAAGTGTGGGAGCGTAAAACTCCAGAAATAAATCCGCTAAACGTCCCGTCGCCTCCGACGCAGACTGCCAATTCATGGTTTTGAGCATATTCGTACGCAATCTCTTCAGGGGTGTGTTCGCCTGCAAAATACGTTGTAGCGATATAACCACAACTGCAAAACTGCGATATGATCGTCCCAATTGTGCGCGACGACAGGCCTTTGCCGGAAAAAGGGTTCATTACGATCATCAGGTCGCGAGGCAACACGGATCACCTTTCTTTCATAATTTAGTAACTGTTCAGAGGGTATCAAAAAACTCGCAATGACGAGGACTTTGAATGCCATCTGAACAGTAACATAATTTAAACTATCGCCCGCACCCGGGTCACACCGCTGATTTTTCTTATGGTATCCTCAAGCCCATCCGGCAACGAACTGATATCCAGCATCATATATGAAGGGATACGCCCTTTTGTGCTGGCATATATAGAATTTTCTATGTTGACTCCGAAAGAAGACACAGCGGTGGTTATTTTGGCGATCATGTCCGGCACGTTATCATGAATGACGCATATTCGCGGGGCGCTTGAACGTGGGAGACAGGCGTTAGGCATGTTGACTGAGTTTAGTATATTGCCGTTTTTTACATACTCTTTTATTTCGGTAGCTGCCATTTTTACGCAGTTTTCCTCACTCTCAGGCGTCGAAGCCCCAAGATGCGGAATCGCGATGACGCCCGGCGCCCCTGTAACCTTAGCATCCGGGAAATCAGTTACATATCGCGAAACTTGCCCTACCGCCAGAGCTTCAAGCATATCGTCGTCACATACCAGCTCCGCGCGGGCGATGTTGATGATCCTGACGCCTGGTTTCATCTTCGCTATACTATCTTTATTTATCATATGATGCGTCGATTTCATATACGGCACATGTACCGTTATATAGTCGCAGTGTTTGTAAATGACGTCAAGATCGCAAGCCTGGGAGATATTCGACGACAGTTTCCAAGCTGCTTCTACCGACAAATATGGGTCGTATCCATATACTTTCATGCCCAGGGCGCTCGCGGCTTGGGAGATTTTCGCGCCAACCGCGCCAAGCCCGATAACTCCAAGCGTCTTTCCAAATATTTCCGGGCCGACGTATTTCGCCTTTTGTTTCTCGACTAGGGCGGGTATCTCATCGCCTCTGCCCGCTATGGTTTTCGTCCATTCTATGCCGGTAATTATATCGCGCGACGAGACAATCATTGCGCACAGCACAATTTCCTTAACTGATTCGGCGTTCGCGCCGGGAGTGTTGAATACGATGATGCCATTGTCGGCGCAACGGTCTATCGGAATATTGTTGACGCCTGCGCCCGCCCTCGCGATGCAGAGCAATTCCGGATTGAATTCCATTTCGTGAAGTTTCGCAGAACGGACAATTATCGCGTGGGGATTGTCCACATCCGCCGAAATCTCGTATTTCTCGTTTCTCAGCTCTTCAAGAGCCGATAGATTAATGTTATTAAATAGTTTGACTTTATACATTTTACATCCCTACCTATTCTTTGCTTCAAAATCACGCATGAACGTCGCCAGACCTTGCGCGCCCTCAATTGGCATCGCGTTGTAAATCGACGCGCGCATACCGCCTACGCTACGATGGCCTTTAAGACTGTCAAATCCTGCTTGTTTCGCTTCTTTGACAAACTTTTCGTCCAACTCCGCGCTGTTAGTCCTAAACGTAACATTCATGTCTGAACGCGACGCTTTTTCCGCGCATCCGATAAACATTTCGCTATCGTCAAGCACATCGTATAGTATCTTAGCCTTCTCCGTCTTGATCTTGGCCATACCCTCTACCCCACCTTGCGTGTAGAGCCATTTGAGTACAAGGCCAAGCATATAAATAGTGTAGCATGGTGGAGTATTATTCATGGAATCCGACTCGACCATCAGTTTATAGCTCATCAGTTTCGGCGTTAGCGGATGTTCGTTTCCAACAATGCTTTTATCTACAATCACTACAGTTACCCCTGCAGGCGCCATATTCTTCTGAGCCCCGGCATAAATAAGGGCATATTTAGATACATCCACAGGGACTGATAGAATATTCGACGACATATCGCATACAAGAGGTATGCCGCCTGTTTCTGGCACATACTTCCATTCTGTGCCAAAAATCGTGTTATTGCAACAATAATGGAAATACGCCGCGTCAGCTCTTATGCTGATGTCCTCTTGCGTCGGGATGTAAGTATGGTTCTTATCCTCTGATGAGCAAGCAATGTGGATATCACCGTACTTTTTGGCTTCCTTCATCGCAATGTTCGAAAAATTTCCGGTGACGGCGTAATCGGCTTTTCCTGTTTTCCCAATAAGATTCATCGGTACAGCGGAAAACTGGAGCGTAGCTCCCCCCTGCATAAAGACGACCTCATGGGTGTCAGGGATTTTCAGAAGGTGTTTCAGGTTTGTTTTTGTCTCCTCGAAAATTTCAAGAAATGCCTTGCCTCTGTGGCTCATTTCCATTACCGACATTCCGGCGCCCCGGCAGTTCGTCATCTCAGCCGCAGCCTGCTCAAGCACCGGCAATGGTAGCATTGAAGGACCTGGCGCGAAGTTGTAGACTCTGTTTGCTGACATTATTAACCCTCCTTACATCGAATAGAGTATTATAGCGCGTTTTTTCCGACATTGTCAAACTATTTCTCCCCAAACCAGATCATTCTCAACGCTTGTCAGCCTTACATTTAGCGCGCAATTCTTTTCCCCTCCGCGCCTCACAGTAACCTCGATATAGTTGCGTGAATGGCCTATCCAGAAACCATCCCGCTTGCTCTCAAACAACACTTCCACGGTTTTGCCAATCTGGTTTGACCTAAACGAGCGCGCTGTCTCCCCCGCTAACTGCGCGGCGACGCGCGCCCGATCGCGCTTGACGTCCTTCGCGACTTGATCCGGAAAACAGGCGGCTTTTGTTCCAGGACGCTGGGAAAATGGAAAGACATGCATACCTGAAAACATAGCGATTTTGATAAGCTCCAGCGTCTGTTCAAACTCCCTGTCTATCTCTCCTGGAAAGCCGACGATAATATCCGCTGTTATCCCACAATCCGGAAATCGGCGCCGGAGCGACAGTATCGCTTGTATAGCGGTATTCGTATCATATTTTCTCCCCATTCTAAGGAGCGTTTCATCGCATCCGCTTTGCAGGGAAAGATGGAAATGGTCGCAAACATTCGGTATAGCGGCAAGCTCCTCGCACAGCTCTTCGCTGATCACTCCCGGGTCAAGCGAACCCAGGCGGAGACGCGAGCGCGGCGCGGCGGCGCTGATCGCGCGTAATGCTTCCGTTAGCGACGGCTTGCCGACAAGATCGTTTCCATATGACGATATTTCGATCCCCGTGACGACGATCTCACGAAACCCTTGTCCGCTGAGTAGCTCAGCCTGCGCGGCGGCGCGCTCCACAGCCAGAGAACGGGCAGGACCGCGCGCATAAGGAATCACGCAATACGCGCAGCGGTTGTCGCAACCATCATGTATTTTCAGCAACGCTCTCGTACGTCCGGCGACGCCACCGGGCGGGAGTTCCTCGAAAACTGGTGAAATCCGGCTGTCCCCTTGCTGGCTGTCCACTTGCTGGCTGTCCCCTTGCTGGCTGTCCCCTTGCCGGTCTCCACTTCGCGTGCCTTGACTCACAAGCGCTTCTATTTCCAACGCAAACCCGCGCCTGTCTCCGACCCCGCCCACGAGATCAACGCCTAGCTCAGAGACCGTCTGAGGTTCGAGCTGTGACAGGCATCCACAAACCGCGACTTTGATGTCTGGATTTAACTTTTTCGCGCGCCTCGCCGCCTGGCGAGATTTCCTCGCGCTTTCAGCCGTTACAGCGCATGTATTGATTATACATACGTCGCAATCGCCGTCCAGGCTCGCCCGGATATGTCCGCGTGATATTAAAACACTCTCAATGCCTTGCGTTTCATATTGATTGACCTTGCAACCGAGGGTTATTGAGCAAAACTTCATTCGCTTCATCCGCTTTCTCGCTTTTTCCGCAACTGTTCAGAGGGTATCCAAAAACTCGCAATGGTTACAGGCTCCGCACACAAGTTTTGGACAATAATACAAGTTTTCACCGCTGTACCAGTGCGTTGCCT
>WRNV01000151.1 GCA_009776445.1 Oscillospiraceae bacterium
TTACAGGCTCCGCACACAAGTTTTGACAATTGTACAAGTTTTCGCCGCAGTACCAGTGCGTTGCCTGTATCCAACCTGTGTTTTTGGATGCCCACTGAACATTTTCCTGTAACGTTGAATATTAGTGTTATTTTCAAACAAATATGATTGTTTTTTACACATATTTGTGGTATAATGCGAGGATCAAACAATTTATGAAGCAAGGAGCGACGCATTATGTTAGCAACCCCGATCAACAGGCAGTACGTACGTACCGACAACTGGTCCGTGACCGCGTCTGTCAGCAAGAGCGACTCGGCTGAGTGGCACGACGCGTCTGTGCTTGACATTGCGGCTGGAGGGCTGCTTTTTCTCACAGACAGCTCTTATGAAAAAGGCGACTTGTTGCGGTTTGATTTATCGATTGACCCCATGACGCCCGGTATTTCCCAGATAATCCCGATGAAAGTTGCGGGGATAATTACCGACGACAGGGGCGTGAGGGACGGTAAACGCGCGTTTAGCGTGAAATTTACGGAAATATCAAGCAAAGACAGAATACGCATCGACGAGCTTGTCCGCATGACCAATTATATGTACAAGCTTGACTCCAATATGGACTATCTTGACAGGTAGCGGATTGAGGCTAGCGCGCGCCGTGAGTTTTCCGGGATAAACCCCGCGACAGTCTCCTCAAAAATCGCTGTAAGCAGGCCAACTGCATACTGTGGCGTTAAACTCGCATACATTGTTTCTGCCTTTTTCTTTAGCGCCATAAAGAGCTTTGTCAGCCTGTGAGATAAGCTCATTCTGATTTACGTCTTGCGACGGTACCAGCGTCGCAACGCCGATACTTACTGTAACGTCAACGCAACACGGACTCTGAACTGGAATGCGTGTTTGCTCTATATTTTCCCTGATGCGCTCAGCGTTTATAAGCGCGCCCTTCATATCGGTTCCGGGAAGCAAAATGACAAACTCATCCCCGCCCCAGCGCGCGGCGAAATCCGAGGAGCGCCTGAGGGAGTCCTTGAGCGTGGTCGCTATGATCCTGAGCACTTCGTCGCCTTTTTGATGCCCATAGGTGTCGTTAAAGTCTTTAAACCTGTCTATGTCAAGGAGAATTAGGCTCAGGGGCTTGTTATCGCGCATGTTTCTGCCCCACTCTTTATTCACTTGCATATTGTAGCTCCGCCGGTTCGATATTCCCGTCAGTTGATCCGTCGTACTCAAGTGGCTCATGAGGCAAATCTGATTAACGATTTTAATCTGGTTTTTAATCCTCAACCTCATGATCGAGCCGGCGCATGGTTTGCTGATAAAATCCGAAGCTCCCAGCGCAAGGCTCTTCTCTTCGCTTTCGGAGTTGTTTTGATCCGCGAGCATAATAACAGGGATATGCTGTGTATCTTCCTCGCACTTCAGTTGGGAAAGCGTTTCATATCCGTCAAAACCGGGCATTAATTCGAGCAGTATAACGTCAGGGAGGCGTTCTTTTGCCACCGTTATGACATCTTGCCCTTTTATTGCCTTATAGACCATATATTCCTGACTCAGCATTTTCGCTAAATCAGCAGTGTCTACTTTTTCATTGCCAACAACAAGGACGCTATTCTTTCTTAAGTTAGCCGCCATTCTTTATCCTCCCTGTCACAAACCCACATCATTGCAACAATGTACCATGATAATTCATAATTTTCAATATAAATTTATATTATCTTTCAACAGACGCGTTGGCAATCATCAGCTTTATCCTGTTTTCCTGATTGATTTTCGTCGCGCCTGGGTCGTAATCGATGGCTACTATGTTAGAATGTGGGTAGTCGTCTTTAAGCCGCCGGATCATGCCTTTGCCGACTACATGATTAGGTAGGCAGCCAAATGGCTGCGTGCATACGATATTATTCGTTCCGGTGTGGATGAGTTCAAGCATCTCGGCTGTGAGCAACCACCCCTCGCCCATCTTGTTGCCATAGCCTAGATATCCGCGTATGAACCGCTGTAAATCCGAAAATGACCCCATCGGCCGAAACTGCGGCTGTGTTTTGACCGCTTCGATCATTTCGCGCTGGAGGCCCTCGATATACTTCTGAAAAACGCTCGCAACAAGCTTCTTTAACCTGTTGCCGCGATAAAGATCCACGTCGACCGCCCGGTTGTTTATCTTGAAAATCATAAAGTCCGTAAGACCCGGCACGACCGGCTCGCACCCTTCGTCAAGCAGAAACTGTTCGAGGCCGTTGTTGCCGAGCGGCGCGTACTTGACATATATCTCGCCTACAATGCCGACACGCGGTTTACAACGCCCGGACTCAAGCTCGATTTTCGTGAAATCAGCGGCTATATCCTCCATATGGCGGCGCATCTCTTTCTTGCGCAAGCCTCGCCCGGCGCCGAATAATTCTACGAGCCGGTCGATCCAGAGCGCGGCTAGCGCGTCAGACGCCCCTATGGCGCGCTCATATGGTTTACATTGGTTTACCAGCCATACGATTAGATCTCCATAAATCATGCCGACCGCCAAGCGGCGTATCACCGGCAGCGGAAGCCCAAATCCGGGGTTGCGCTCAAGGCCCGAAAGATTCACCGACACGACGGGGATATATGGCAGTCCAGCTTTTTCAAGCGCCTTTCGAAGAAGGTGTATATAGTTCGAAGCGCGGCAGCCTCCGCCAGTTTGCGATATCAGCAGCGCGATTTTGCGCTTGTCGTATTTCCCGCTGTTTATCGCCTCAAGCAATTGCCCAATAACGAGCAGCGCCGGATAGCAAGTGTCGTTGTGGACGTATTTGAGCCCTGTTTCCACTATTCCCCGGTGCGTCGTTACAAGCATCTCTATTTTATAGCCGTATAGCTCGAACACTTTTTTCATCATTGTGAACGTTACAGGCAGCATCTGCGGCATGAGCAGGGTGTACTCCCGTTTCATCTCCCTGGTAAATAAAAGCCGCCCGTTTTTGTCATAGACTAGTTTTGCCATCTGTCATCCCTTGCTTCGCGAGCTCCTTTTCCAGCAAACGCCGGACGCCCACTCCCTCAACCAGGGCCCTCCTTTTCATCCTTCATGGCTTCTTGCGCCGCAATCAGGCTGCGTAACCGTATCCTGACCGCGCCCAGGTTATTTATTTCGTCGATTTTGATCTGGGTATATATCTTCCCGCCGGATTCAAGCATGTCGCGCATCTCGTCGGACGTAATTGCGTCAGTGCCGCACCCGAATGATACAAGCTGAACTAGCTGTGTGTCATCTTGATCAAGGACATAGCGCGCGGCGTTGTACATCCGAGCCTGGTACGTCCATTGGTTCAGGACGCGCCGGGACTGCTTTCCAAACCTGTCCGCGACAGCGTCCTCGGTTATCAAGACAAGCCCAAGCGATGTAATAAGCCCGTCAATACCGTGGTTGATCTCCGGATCCACGTGGTAGGGCCTACCCGCCACAACCAGGATGCCTTTGCTCCGCCGCCTTGCGTACTCAATGTATCCATCTGCTGTCGCCGCTATCTCCGCTTTATACTCGTCATACGCTACGTACGCGGATATAGCGGCTTTTTTTGTCTCGCGCTCCGGAATGCCGAAATTCTCTTTCATGTATTGTCCGGCTCTGATAATGAACCCGCGCTTTTTGTGTAGGCCAAAATACGGCGTCAAAAACCGGGCGTTTTTCAGCCTGGGCAAATTTGCCGCTAGGAGTTCCGGATAATACGCGACGACGGGGCAGTTATAATTGTTGTCGCTTATCCCTTCGTCGAAATTGTACGGCATACACGGCAGAAATATCGTATCGACGCCCATGTCGAGCAGCGACTCGATGTGCCCGTGCATCAGTTTGGCAGGGTAGCATACGGTGTCGGACGGTATCGTGCGTTGGCCGCGCGCGTAGAGTTGCCGCGACGACTCTTCCGATAAGACAACCTCAAAATCTAATCTGGTGAAGAATTCAAACCAAAACGGCAGATTTTCGAACATATTCAGCCCAAACGGGACGCCTATCCTACCTCGCACGCCGGTTCCGGCACCGTTACCGTTCATTGCGCGGAGTTTATCATATTTATATTTCATAAGGTTTGGTTCAGTCGAAGCACCGCCGCCAAGCGGTTTTGAACATCGGTTGCCTGATATAAAGCGCCTACTTCCACTGAAAATGTTGATCGTCATGCTGCAGTTGTTCGCGCAGCCGCCGCAAGTCGCCGGTTTTGCCGTATGCGTGAAGCGCTCCAGCGCTTCTTTGCTAAGCAACGGAGTCTCGGACGGGTTATCGCTCTTGCCGGCGAACGAGTGCGGGCGCGAGCGCGATAACGCCGACATCTTGTCCAGCGCCGTAAGGGCAGCGCCGTACGCGCCCATGAGTTCCGCGATCGCCGGCCTTGTTACGTTTGCGCCGGTCTCGCGCTCGAACGCGCGCAAGACGGCATCGTTAAGGAAGGTCCCGCCCTGGACGACAATGTTCTTTCCTAGGTCATCGGCGCTGGCAGCCCTGATCACCTTGTAAACCGCGTTCTTTACAATCGAAATCGACAATCCCGCCGATATCGCCTCGATTGGCGCCCCCTCCTTCTGAGCTTGCTTTACGCTGGAATTCATGAAAACAGTGCAACGCGAGCCGAGGTCGGAAGGCGCTGGCGAAAACAGCCCAAGCTTTGCGAATTCGGCTATATCATACCCGAGCGCTACAGCGAATGTTTCGATGAAGCTACCGCAACCCGACGAGCACGCTTCGTTTAGCATAATGCTGTCGATAGCCCCTGCCCGAATTTTGAAGCACTTGACATCCTGTCCGCCGATATCGATAATAAAATCGACCTCCGGGTTAAAATGCCGCGCCGCGCGCAGGTGCGCCATTGTTTCGACGACCCCTATGTTAAAATTAAAGGCATTTTTGATCAGTTCTTCGCCATACCCGGTAACAGCGGCGCCGACAATCCTGACCCTGTCCCCGAAAAGCCCGTTTATTATACTCAGTTGCTTACGCGTTATCGATACGGGGTCTCCCCTGTTGTTGCTGTAATAACTATAAAGTATCTCCCCTGTGGGGGTGATGAGCGTGAGTTTAGTCGTCGTGCTCCCGGCGTCGGCGCCAAGATACGCGTCTCCGCGATAAGACATGGCGTCGATCGATTTTGGCGCCGCTGCGGCGTGCCTCGCGCGAAATTCCGCGTATTGCTCCTGGGAAACAAACAGCGGCACAAGCGCCTGGCTGGCGTTTATGTCTTGCGCGGCATCCTCAAGTCCTTCCAGGATCTTGCCAAATGGGAGGGCGTTTTTCTTTTCGGCGCAAATAGCGGCGCCGATAGCGGCGAAGCACTCGGCGTCTTCGGGAAAAATCGCGCTATTGTCGTCAAGGCCCAAGGTTTCTACAAACCTTTCGCGCAACCCCATGATGAACGTGAGCGGGCCTCCAAGGAAAACCAGCTTACCCGCGAGCTCGCGCCCCTGCGCGAGGCCGGCGACCGTCTGGTTGACAACGGCTTGGAATATCGACGCCGCGATGTCCTCGTGTTTCCCGCCTTGGTTCAGGATAGGCTGTATGTCTGATTTCGCGAATACGCCGCACCGCGAAGCTATAGGGTATATTTGTTTGTGATTTTGCGAGAGCCTGTCGAGTTCCGGGACAGAAACGTCAAGCAGCGTCGCCATCTGGTCAATAAACGCGCCCGTCCCGCCCGCGCAAGCGCCGTTCATACGCTCTTCAAGGCTGTTTCCGAAGAAGATTATCTTCGCGTCCTCGCCGCCAAGCTCGATTACCGCATCCGCATCCGGTACGCGCTCGCGGACGATAGCGGCAGTCGCGTAAACCTCCTGAATAAAGGGTAGCCCGGACGATTTCGCGACGCCAAGCCCGGCTGAGCCGGTTATGGCAAACGCGGCGGTTTCGCCATCTAAAAGGGCGGACGCTCGCCTGAGTTGCTCCGCCGCTTTTTCACGGACTTTGGAAAAGTGCCGCTCGTAAGCATGAAACAGCAGTTCTCCCGCATCCGAGAGCACAACTGTCTTGACTGTCGTACTCCCAATATCCAAACCTATTCTAAAGTTATCTGGCATCTATAGTTCCTTACCTCGCATATCGATTATTGCCGCGTCATTATACAACTGTTCGCGGAATAATTCAAGCAAGAGCAAGGACTGTTCAGGGCAATCGCGTAAAATTGGTTGCTGATCAGATGGCATCCGGAAATGGGAGCAAAACAACACAATTCCGTCATTGCGAGGAGCTTGCGACGTGGCAATCCAGACGGAAACCTGACAATCGGCGCATGGATTGCTTCATTGCACTCGCAAAGACGGGTGTTTTGGATACCCTCTGAACTGTAGCAAGTGTAATGATTACCCAGCTCGTCCATCATAATCATATTGCGCGTTTGCGGACAATGTGGTATCATCGGACTATCAAGGCAGTGCGACCCGCTTTGTGGCGGCTATTTTGCGGAAGGGGCAATCAGATTGGATAGAATTTCGCCGACAGGCGATTTGGCTTTCAAAAAAGTCCTCGCAAGCGAAGAGAACAAAGACATCCTTGCGGGGCTGATAGGCGACTTTTTCAACGTGGAAGTGGAAGAACTCGCCATAGAAAACCCATACAGCATAGCCGCATACATGGAACTGGT
>WRNV01000152.1 GCA_009776445.1 Oscillospiraceae bacterium
GTGGNTGGTCGGGTCGATGTGACTTGCTGCTTGCTTTTCCTTGATGTGGCGAGACACGGATGGATGCGGATATCAGCTCCGGTTAGCCGTGAACTGTAACAACCGTCCCCAGCGTTCACACGCCTTCTTGAATTTTCTGTTGACCTTCGCTTGAACCTGCGATAGAATTGAAGTACTATATAACAATGGGGACATAAACCCTAGTTATTCGGTGGGAGAGGGGAAAAAATGGCAAATACAAAAGAGAAGCTACTACTGGGTACGGCGGGTACCTATATCGAACGTGGAGAAAAAGGTTTCGCGAAAATTGATATGTTGCTAAAAGCGACCGGAGGTTTGAGCCTTTCGCAGGTATGCGCCGTGACCGGCCTCGAGGGTTCCACTATACAAAACTGGGTCAAACGAGGTTGGGTGGCGCGTCCAAAAGGCAAAAAATATGAAGAGGTACATGTAGCGCGAATTTTGATCATAAACGCGCTCAAAGAGTGTATACAGCTTGAAAACATTAAGTCGTTAATGAATTACATTAACGGGATGCAAGAGGATAACGGTAATGCCATCATTAAGGAGAGTGAGTTGTTTAATTACCTCTGCGACGCGCTTGAGAGCATGGGGCAGACAGACGATCTTTCCCGCGGAGGGGTCGAGTCTGTTGTAGACACTCTGATCGACGAGTATAAGGAGGCGGGACCATCCTTTCATGTCAGGATACGCAAAGCCTTGTCGTTGATGGTCTACGCATGTGTCTGCTCAGACGTCAAACGCCGCACCGAAGAGATGATGAAACAGATATTACACGAAATCGAACATCCTGAGTCAGTCGAAAATGAGATAGTAGCAACAGTGCCTGCCGCTGAGGCGGAAGAGGCGCAACCCGAAACGGAAATTGACGGAACGCCGAGAAAAACAGTTAGCCAAGCTATCCGCGAATGGGAAACTAATGATATAAGCAGCGTAGAGAAGGCAATTATCGACTACAAAGAAGACAGTGCGTCTAAATCGGTGTCAGAAAAAGAAGAAAAGCATTCATATAGGCCCTGGTACTCAAGGAAAGGCTTTAGGCGCTAGAACGTTAGTGATGTTTAAGCAGCGATCTGTTAGTCAGAAACAGCATTTTTCTTCAGAAAGAAAGTGATGGCATGGAATGGTTTCAACAGTGGTGGCAGACTCTAGGCATAGTCGGCCAAATCATGGCTTGCGCGGCAATACCTATGACCGTTATTATGTTTCTGCAACTGATACTTATGATTGTTGGAGGCGGATTCGGCGGGGGATCGGATAATGACGGCAGCGGTGGCGGACATGATATGGATCATGACATGGATCATGATTTTGACCATGGATTTGATCATGATATGGATCATAGTTTTGATCACGGATTCGATCATAATATGGACCATAGTTTTGATCACGACATGGACCATAGTTTCGACCATAGTTTTGATCATAGCATGGACCATAGCTTTGACCATAGTTTAGATGGTGGGACGGACCACGATTTTGACCACGGTCTAGAACATAATGCCGCGCACAGCATAGATGCGCATGGCCTTGAAGGAGATCACGATTTGAGCCATGACGGTCACGGTCACTTACACCTTGGGAGGATTTTCACGGTCAGAGGAATTGTAGCTTTCTTTGCCATTGGAGGATGGGCAGGTTTGGCGGCGCTATCATCGGGGATACCCGCGCTATGGTCGATACAGATATCATTGTTCTCAGGAGCAGCGGCAATGCTTTTAGCCTCCGCTGTTATCAGTTTAGCGCTCAAGATGCAGTCCAGTGGAAATATCAACCTGAGAAACGCCATATCGCAAACAGCGGACGTGTATATAACTATTCCACCGTTGAGAGCCGAGTCGGGAAAAGTAACAATGGTTTTGCAGGAACGGTTTGTAGAGCTAGAAGCGAAAACTGACGGTGAAACGGAAATAAGACCAAACACCAAAGTGGTAGTTACAGGCCTTGAGGGGACGGACTGCCTTATAGTCGAGGTCGCAAAATAATAATAAATATCGTAGAAATGTCGGTTGCGTTTCATCGCAGGCTAGTATAACGCGCCGAATAATATACAAGGAGGTAGAAAAATGCGCGAAATTACTTTGATATTGGTAGTAGTCGCGGCGGTATTCGTATTTACTTTACTGCTACTAATCCTCTCCCGCTACCGCAAATGCCCCTCGGACAAAGTTTTGGTTATTTTCGGTAAGGTAGGATCCAACCCAGACGGAAGCCCTCGAAGCGCAAGATGTATACATGGAGGCGCGGCTTTTATATGGCCTGTCATGCAATCGTTCCAGTATCTGGATCTGACGCCAATGACAATAAACGTCGATCTTGCAAAAGCGTTGTCATACCAAAATATCCGTGTGGATGTGCCTTCACGTTTCACGGTCGGTATATCGACGGAACCAGGAGTCATGCAAAACGCGGCGGAGAGGCTACTTGGACTCAGGTCGTCAGAGATTCAGGAATTGGCAAGGGATATAATGTTCGGCCAACTCCGTCTCGTCATTGCGACTATGGCCATCGAAGAAATAAACACCGACCGCGACAAATTCCTGGAAGCTGTTTCGCGAAATGTTGAAACCGAATTGAAGAAAATCGGTTTGCGCCTTATCAATGTCAATGTAACCGACATTACAGACGAGTCCGGATATATCGAGGCGCTTGGAAAAGAAGCGGCGGCAAAGGCGATAAACGACGCGAAGCAGAGCGTCGCCGAGAAGAACCGCGATGGATCGATAGGCGCGGCAAAGGCGCAAAGCGCCGAACGTATCTCCGTAGCGGCGTCAAATGCGTCCGCCGTCGAAGGCGAGAACCTGTCAAAAGCTCACGTTGCGCAGTCTGACGCGACTCGCCGCGAGCAGGAAGCTGAGGCTTTGCGGCGTGCTACCGTTGCTGAACGTACGGCTGAAGCGCGCGCCTTGGAGGAAGCTTACGCAGCGCAAAGAGCCGCCGAGCAGGCGAGGGCGGAGCGCGACGCGGCGACGGGGCAAGCCGATGTCATAGTAAAAGCGCGAATCGCGAAAGAACGGCTGGAACTTGAAGCGGAAGCTGAAGCGGAGCAGACACGACGTCGCGCTAAAGGTGACGCAGACGCGATTTTTGCGCGCATGGAAGCGCAAGCGCGAGGTATACAAGAAATCCTCGAAAAGCAGGCGGCTGGGTTCGGCAAGGTCGTCGAGGCAGCCGGCGGGGATGCGAATGCAGCTGTACAACTGATGCTCGCCGACAAGATAGAGGACCTGGTTAAGATACAAGTTGAGGCGATTAAGAATCTGCAAATCGATAAGATTACCGTTTGGGACTCCATGAGTGGGGAAGGCGGAACGCCGACAACGTCGAATTTTCTATCTGGGTTAATGCGTTCGATCCCGCCGCTGAACGAAATGTTTAAAATGGCAGGCATGACAATCCCAGGATTTCTCGGCGCCGACACGAAATTTGACGCTGATGGAGAAGTTGATGAGCAATGCTGTACTCAGACTGGAATAGACGCAGGCTAAAGTGCGCTAATAGTGTTGGGCGCTATTAAAAAACAAGGTAAGATACGCAAGTTATTTGTTATACTAGCGAGCGATAAAATGGCAAGAAAGAAACGGCAAATTTCATTGAACGCTAGTATAACAACTCATTGATCAAAAAAATGTTGACAATAACGTTGCGCGACAATATAATACACGTGCGGAAGCCAAGTAGTTGGCCCTTTTTAATCGCGGATCGCGGCGCGTATTGGAGGGAGGGAAAAATTTGTCGGAAGTCCATGTCAAGGATAATGAGTCTCTTGATAGCGCCTTGAAAAGGTTTAAGCGCAACTGCGCTAAGTCAGGCGTCCTTTCGGATTTGAGGAAAAAGGAATACTATCAGAGTCCCAGCGTAAAACGTCGTAAAAAGTCAGAAGCTGCGCGAAAGAATAAAAACAAACGATACAATTGACATGCTGAGAGATATGCTAACCGGATCGTTTTTGCGATCCGGTTGGTTATTTCCACAGAAACGAAAGAAACAGTTCAGTGAACATCCAAAAACACAGGTTGGTTACAGGCAACGCACTGGTACTGCGGTGAAAACTTGTTCAATTGTCAAAACTTGTGTTCGGAGCCTATAACCATTGCGAGTTTTTGGACACCCACTGAAATCTGTAACAAACGAAACGAATATATCGATAATGCTGTCAAATATATCGACAATGCTGTCAAAAAATGCTTGCATTTGGAGCTTGTGTGTGTTATTATCCCTTGGCGTGTTCGTGATTTGCTTTTGTCATTGACGGCACGTGTTAAAAAGACGGTCCGCTGCGGCTATAAAGCGGCATGAACGTCTATACGGGGAGGAGGAGAATAGCGATGGATTTAGTCAAAACGCTCAGTGAACAGTACTTAAAGCCGGAATTGCCGACAATGAACGTCGGTGACAATGTCAGAGTCACCGTGCGAGTAAAAGAAGGTAACCGCGAAAGGAACCAAGCGTTTGAAGGGACGATTATAGCCAAAAAGCATGGTGGTATAAATGAGACAATCACAGTAAGACGTATATCTTATAACGTTGGATGTGAAAAGGTCTTCCCGGTTCATTCACCATCCATCGTCTCTGTAGACACTGTCAGACGCGGAAAAGTAAGGAGAGCAAAACTCTATTATCTTAGAGGCAGGGTAGGCAAGAAGGCGAAAGTTAAGGAAAGAATCTAATGTTTGATAAAAAAAGGGGCGTTCCCCCCTTTTTTTGTGAAACATTTCGTGTATAATGGGAAGAACGCATCCGCAACCAAAATTGAGCAAAAAAGCCGGAAATCGGAATATACAAAAAATCATGTTTGTTTTTTGACTGCGGTAATACAAAGGAGCAGGTGCAAAATGGCCAATTTTTTTGATGTCGATGAAACAGATTCAAACCAAAGCCATGAAGTTGGCGTCGATACAGAGGGCGACCAGGGCGTTAGACATGACACGGATGAAGAAACAGCCAAGACCTCGGAAACAGACTCAGAAAAAGACAATCCTGATACGGAGAAAACCAAAACAAGGATGGAGCTTTATGATTGGCTGCAATGTATTGTTTCCGCGATAATATGCGGTATATTTATTTTTGTCTTTGTTGGGAGAACTATTGGTGTAGATGGCAGCTCGATGATGCAAACGCTTCATGACAACGACCGGGTGATTATGTCAAACCTTTTTTACACGCCAAAACAAGGCGATGTAGTCGTTTTTCAAACACCTACTGAAGCATTCGGCGGCACGCCGCTTGTTAAGCGTGTCATAGCCTTAGCAGGGCAAACTATCGACATTGATTTCCAAACAGGCAACGTTATCATAGACGGCGTGATACAATACGAACCATATATCGCCGAGCCAACGCGCAGCAAGTTGAACTTTACAGGGCCTGTCACCGTGCCTGAAGGACATGTCTTCGTTATGGGCGATAACCGGAATCATTCTTCGGACAGCCGTGATGCACGGGTGGGTATGGTTGACACACGCTATATTCTAGGAAGGGTGCTGGTGCTGATAATTCCCGGATCGGATAATGAACACCCCCGTGACTGGAACCGCCTCGGGCTTATCCATTAAGTAACGTCAAATAATAAAAATGCGTGAGAGTTTAAACATCCAGTGGTTTCCTGGTCATATGACAAAGGCACTCAGAATGATCGAGGAAAATATTAGAATGGTCGACGCTGTGTGCGAGATCATAGACGCGCGCGTACCATACTCAAGTCGCAACCCAGATCTAGATAGAATAACCGCTGGGAAACCGCGACTTATAATACTAAACAGGATTGATCAAGCGGATCCGGGCGCAACGAAGCAATGGGTCGCCGGATTTCGGGCGGATGGCGTTGCAACCCTGGAAACTGACAGCAAAAGCGGCCAAGGCATTGGCAGGTTTCCAACCTCTGTTCGCTCGCTGCTTTCGGAAAAGCTCGCCCGATATGCGTCAAAAGGCCAAGTCGGTAGGAAGATACGGGTCATGGTAGCCGGAATACCAAACGTCGGCAAATCATCTTTCATAAATAGAGCCGCGAAGCGAAAGGCTGCGGAAACGTCTGATAAGCCAGGGGTAACGCGAGGGAAACAGTGGATTTCGCTCGACGACCGAATTGAGTTACTCGACACACCAGGTGTTTTGTGGCCAAAGTTCGATGATCGCTCGGTTGCGGAAAACCTCGCGTTTACGGGCGCTATACGTGATGAAGTCATTGATATCGAAACTCTTGGGGCAAATTTGATGCTCCTAATGAAGGAGCTGTATCCCATTTTCATAACGAGACGATATAAAATCGAAATCGCGTCGGATGCCAACGGTTTTGATTTGCTCGCACAAGCCGCGAAAAATCGCGGTATGATAATATCCGGCGGGGAGTACGACCTTACCCGTATGGCTGCTGTTTTACTTGATGAATTTCGCGGCGGGAAGTTGGGAAGGGTAACGTTAGAAAGATATTCGTCAAACCTGGGTATGCACTTGACGCCAACTGACCCAAACCCACTTCAGACAACTAAGCGATAAGGGGGTATCGACTTCGCTTCGACTGCGTACAGCGTTCGTC
>WRNV01000153.1 GCA_009776445.1 Oscillospiraceae bacterium
AATCTATAAGCATTTCCTATTGTATGGAAGAATTCCTCATCGATATTTCGTGTAGCTTCATTAATCTCAATGAAGTTGAGGATAGTATCTACATCAAATGGNTCGATTGCAGGAGGTGGAACATCAGATAGGTTAAGTAAGCTAATNTCATTAAAATGATATATNGTAGTCAAAATAAGATCTAAAACNTCNGTTTCTTCATTTGACCTCATGTTAGTTTTCAGCTCTTCTAACTCAGTTTCGAATTTGTTAAGATCAAAATAGGATTTCCCATATACAAGTAGCTGCGCAACTCTTTCCACTTCTTCAGAAGTACACTTTGACATCGCGGCAACTAAGCCCATTGCATCGTTATCAAAAACCTCAACAAGTTCGGCAGCTATACCTTCGCTTATAGCTGCGTCAGAAGTCATCGCTCTGCTGAATAGCTCTTCATAGCTGAACATTGAAGAAGGTATGGCAGGATTTTCCTCTATGATCGAAAAGGTGGATAGTGCCGTATCCTCCGAAGTATCCCCAAAGGTGGCGCCGTTAGTGGATTCCACGCCGACTGACGGGGTTTCTAGTTGTGCCGGATCCTGGTTTGAGTTCGCTGCGCAACTAAACAACGATATTGTCATAACAAGAATGAGAAGTATCGCAAGCAGCTTTTTCAGGCTCTTCATACTATTTACCTCCTTGACCCGAATCTTATCAGCGTTTTCTACATTCTCTTCTGTTTACGCAATGATGTCAATAGATTTAGCATAAGAGGTCAAAAAGGCTGCGCAAGCGGTCTAAATAGTAAAAGTCCATAGCAATCTGCGAGAAAGCGCATGGAAAGGAACACCCTGACACTGCCACCACTTACAACAATATTGCTTTGGTCTGCTACAGACAAGGCGATTATGCCAAAGCGTTGGAGTGGCGTTCAAAAAGCGTATCTTACTGATAACGGATTCACACACGGTAAAGGATTTGGGGCNATAAACGAGANTCGTCTTTGGTTTACTTGTCAGCATTGCGAAAANTTTCAACTTCATTGATAGTTAATCCAGTTATATCCGCAACATCCTCAACAGACATGCCCTTCCCTAAAGCCTTCTTAGCTATCTCTGCCGCTTTTTTGCGACGTGCATTGCCGAGCGCCGACGCTTCGTTGTTCCTGGCTCGCGAGCGCAGATGTTCTATTTCTCTGAACTCATCGGTAGCTGTGACTGTTCGGTACGCATGGATAGCTTGTTNCATAATCGACACTCCCATCGCTTCAATTCGTTTCAGATCCTCTTCTGTTTTTGCGCTGAACAAGCGAAGCCAAAGTTCTAATTCATTGGTTACATCTATAATCTTTGGTAACTTCGGCAACTCATAGTATTTCAGACAAAATCTATCAGTTAAAGGCGTATGGCGTGTGATTTCAAGAGCCTGATATTCTGAATAAAACTCCTCACAATCAAACTCCTCAAACGCAAGAATGCTGATGATTATTGTGTGCGGTAGATCAATATATTCCCCGCCCTCTTTGAGCGTGGACGAAAACTCGCGCGCCCAATAGTACAAACTGCGTATGGGGTAATCGCCTTCGTCAGCAACCTGCATTTCCAAGTCTACCATCCGCCCGTCAACCATCATATTGATGTCCAGGCGGCAGAACTTTTCCCCAACGGCTTCCGGTGGTATGTCTGGATTGGTAACAACAAATTCCGTAATACTATCGATCGATATGTCAAGCATCCCGGCAACGAGCCGTTTCAGTAAATCTTGATGTCTCGTGAATAACCACTTGAATAAGACATCGTTGGTAAATTTGTATTTCAATACAGCCACAGGCTCACCCACTCTTTCACACAAAAATGATACTACATTTTCGAGCAAAACACAATAACAAGTTGTAAGTTGAATGGTTTTTGTAGATTCCCATAAATTTCCAAAGTAACGTCCACCGTGGACGTGAAAGTGGGCTTTAGTTTGGGATTTACAAGTTGGGTGTATCACATAAAAGACAACCACCCCATCACATAAAAATGGGGCTATCGCTTGCGATTTCTTGGAATCGTTTTGCGACAGCCCCATTTTGCGTTTTGATTATACGCCTAGCATGTTATTTGCTCAGGTTCGCTACTAGCGGGATGAAGTTTTGATCCCATAGGAAGACTTTGACCTTTGCGCCGGGGATTGTTGGCGGATCAAATTGACTGCTGACTGTCCCCGCTTGGTGTTTGTCGATGGCGTCAAAATCTTTAGTAGTTACGGAAACCATCCTGCCGTTCGCGTCATATACTGCGTAGTACAGCTTGAAACTGGTCGCTCCATCGCTAAAGCGTATTTCTGACGCTACTGTATCGGCGCTTTGTCCGGCGACGAATGCCAGGTTTCCGACCGACATATAACCGAAGTTTATTGTGTATGTCCTTGTCAGTTCCGGATACTCCTTGCTGGTCACGACCACCGAGGCTACGCATGGCGCGCCTGCGCTTACAGCGCCGCTAGTGGGCGAAAGCGTCATGCTGATGTCTACCAGTTCAGGGAACTCTGCCACAACGCTTGAAACTGAAAAATCTGTGGCGGTGATGCTTGTCTTTGAAGTCGGGATATTGACGTCGTAGCTATACACGCCTTTTGTGGTGTTGAATTTTTCCCCGCCGAAGTTGAAAGACTCAAGATCGGCGCTATGGTCAAATTCGAACCCGGTGAACTGGAACCAATTCGCCCTGGTCGCACCTGTCGAGAAGACGAGATAGAGGTCATGTACGCCCGTAACGATATTGGTCAGAGCCGCTGTGTGCGTCCTGTAGGTGCTTGTACTGCCGGTGCTCGGAAGAGCAAGCGTTCCGACCTGTGTGCCGCCAGTCGCCGAGCTGTATCCGTCTATCCAAATGGCTACGTTGGCTGCGGCTGTCGAAGCGATCCTAATATAGAACCTATCCGCAGCCCTGTCGGAACCGAAGTCGACATTGGCGAAGCCCGCGCGCGACGTGGCAGTTGTCGAGGAATAGAAACCTATTTCGTTGCCGCCCGAAGCGTATGTCGTTGTCGCCGCGCCCATGCCCGTACTGTTGAAATTGTTATCCTTGAGCTGGATCATCTTGTATGGATCTTTCTTCTCGCCGCGCTGACCTGTAAGCGTTATGGCTCGCGTGACGAAAATGTCCGGATTGTTGATCAGTGTGGCTTTTACAAGCACTTTTCCATTTCCGACGCCGGTTGCCGCAACAACGCCTGCTGCAGTGACGGTAGCCAGACTGGTCGGGTTGCCGTCCATATCGCTTATCGACCAGGTCGCGGAGGCGTTGGTCACAGTCAGGTAGGAATCCTGGTTTACATATCCGACTTCGGCGAAAATGCCTCTGCACGCTAGGCCCATCGTAAGCGTACCTGCGTGTGTCGATATGCTGTCTCCTGACCAGCTTGTGCCAGTCCTCATCATGAGATACTCGACTGTTCTTTGGGCATTGGATATAGTCACCCTGTTCGAAGTGAGCTGGTTGGTCACCATTACCCTGAGCGTGCCTACCGCCGCTCCTGATTTTGCGGTCACGATGACATACCCGTTAGCTGCTCCTGTCGCTTTGAGCACTCCGACAGCATCGATGGTCGCCAGAGGCGCACCTTCGCCGGACTCGTTTTCAACCGACCATTCAATACTCTGGGCGGATGCTGCTGGCGTCAGGGTGCAGGTTAGAACCAACTCGCCGCCGGCTTCTCTGATGGAATTTGCGGAATAGATGTTGTATATCTCCACTTTCTCGGTCTCGACGGGCGCCGTGCCGAACTTGACCCATTCGAGGACTGTCCCTCTGTTCTCAGTAACGATGTATATATCGTACTTCACTCCAGCGCTTATGCCGCTGACAGGGATTGTGGAAACTACGTATTCCGGCTTGATATAATTGTCTTTGTACGCTTGACCGTCATTGCTTCCGGGGAATATCGCCGCTCCGGCTGCTGTTGGAGTAGCCGCGCGGCCGACAGGCCCGATGCCGAGATTGACAGCAGATACGCCTTTGCGGGTATTGACCACATCAAGTGTCGCTACAGGCGTTGCGGTACTCAGCGTCGCTGGGTTGGCGCCTGATGGCAAGGCGTAGACTTTCAAGCTTCCAGCGCGGTCGGAGCCGCTTTTTATAGTCAGCACCGCCGGCGCCGCGTCGAAGACAACATCCTTGTAGTTTGCCCACGCGCCGTTCTTTCTAAACTGCAAAGCCTCGTTGGAGGTGTATTCGATTGTGGCGGAAATGATTTCGATATCGTCGATCTTGCCGCCGACATTGCTATAATCGTCATAGTTCACAGCCAAGGTGAACTTTGATAGATCACGTTGCGGCGTCGCGGGGCCGGTTACGTTTAACGTGACCACCGCGCCTGATTGATCTGACGCTGATGCGGCTTTGATGCTGTAATTGCCGGGTTCGACGATATAATCTTCTGTTTCGACGTCCCATACGCCCAGCGTGTCCACCAGGTCGACATCGAAGCTGAAGCTCCTCGTCTCTCCGGGGGCGATCTTCTTGATACGATCAAACGCTATCAGTTTCAGGTTGGGCTGCTTGATACGCGATGGCGTTCCCGCAAACGTACTGTAAATCTGGACGACCTCGTCGCTTGTATACTTTGTGCCGGCGTTCGTCACTTTGCCCGATACCGTGAACTTACCGTTGGAAACAGCCGATACTGCCAGGTCGGAGTAGGTGAACGGAGTGTAAGTCAATCCGTGCCCGAAAGCGTAGAGCGGTTTCGCGTTGAGGTACATGTACGTGCGCTCGCCTTTGATTATGTCATATGTAAGCAACCCTGTTGGAATCGTACCGTTCATGTTGCTCATGTTGTCATTCGTAACCTCGTCGAATGGCGGATAGACGAATGATGCAGGCGGATGTTCCTCGCTCGCCCCGAGCATCTGGCTTATTCCGTCGTACCATGTCGCCGAAAGGCGCCCGGCGGGAGCGTAAGCGGGGATAGTCCTGTTTGTCGTTGATGGCAGATAGCCCGGATAGGACGGGAATGGCTGGTTCGGCCCGTTTGTACCTGAACCGGTGTTCATTGTGAATATCCCGGTGTTGGCTGGCGACCAACCAGTGGCGGGGACGCTGTAACCGTCGTCGAATAGTGCGCTGACGATAGCCGAACCCTCTTCCTGGCCTGTAGCGCCTATCACGAGGATGGCCTTGACTCTCGGGTTGTTCTGCACAGTCTTGTCGATCGTCATCGGGTTGCCTGTTTTGATAAGTACAATGACGTCGCGACTCAAATCATTGGTGACGTAGTTGATGAGACGCATCTGCTGAGCGCTGAGGCCTGTTTTGTAAAGGTCGACGCCTTCCCTTGAATTCGTGTGCGGCTCCGTGCCTACAACAAGGATGATCGGGGCTGTCGGATCAGCCGCCGCAGCTATTGCCGCGTTCGCGGCTTGCTCGACTGTCTGGATAGGCTCGAAATCGAATTTGAAGCTGTTGTTTGGCAGATTGTCGATCATGCCGTCGTTAGGCACTGTGTCAACGCGGCTCGTCACGTTGTACTCGCTTTGCCACGGGCCGTTTGTGTTGACGACGTCAGCCTGCACCCTTGCAGGGTTCGCGGTGGTGACATAGAGGTAGCTGCCCCTATTGATATCCTCGTCGTCAACGTCGTAAGCAAGCGGCGTGCCTCCGTTTATTCCGTTGCCGGAAAGCAGGTGGTAAATCGCGGTATGCCCGTCGTCGGTCGGGATAAGGCGGAATTTCTGAAAATTCGAATATTGCAGGTTCTGCCCGGACGTGGTTTGGTTGAGGAGGCCCTCGGCGGGGGCGGTCGTGTTGTTGTACATCGCTCTGGTGGCATTCTGGTTCGTATTGCCGGATCCTCCGTTAGCGACTTGCACGTAACGTCCATTGACTGGGGTGCGCATGAGCCAGTTCGTGGAGCCGTAGTCGTAAACCTCGAACAACGCGGCGCGGTTCGTGGTGTCGTTGACCGATGTAGGCTTCGTCGTCCCGTTTACAGCGACCTGGGCGTTGCCGGAAGAGCCTGAGTTGGAAACGGTCGTGCTCGTTCCGCCGGTAAGGTACATACCGTTTGAAACGGACTTGATCGCTACTGTGTCGATTGCTCTGTTAAAGAATACATTGCTCGCACCAAGCTTATTTTCCAGCGCGTCTTTTATTGTTATGAAATACCCGTAGCTTCCTGAATAGAAGTCCTTTAGGACCTGGTCGCTCTGCGGCCCGAGCAAAACTGCTTTCGAGACGTCTTCACCTGACAGAGGCAGTATCCCGTCGTTTTTCAGCAGGACGATCTGCTCCTGGGACGCTTCCAGCGCTACTTCTTTGTTGACTACCCTTTGCGCGGCCCTGTTAGCCAGGTACCGCGCCGTCGGGTTGACCAAGAACGGATTTTGCAGCCCCAGTTGGTCCATATCGCCCATGCGCAGTTGAAGGGCGAGCGAGCGGCGGGCGACTTCCTCATAGTCTTTTTCAGTCGCCATGCCACGAGCCAACGCTTCGTATTCCAAACCGGTGGT
>WRNV01000154.1 GCA_009776445.1 Oscillospiraceae bacterium
ACTGTTGGTTGAATCGGCTTTACTTTAATTGCTGCCATTTTCATCACCCTTTATCAAAGTGTATGATTGTATTATACTTGATTTCCAGTGGTATTTCAAGAGTCTGAGAAAGTACCCTGTAGGGAGATTGGCATTGGAGATTGGCATTTTTGCCAATCTCCCGTCGTTTTCCATCCCTTGTATCTCGGTCTATAAACTGTTTCGAAGTGAATTGGATAGTGCTAATATTTCAAAAAATACAATAGCGAGCATATATTATCATTCGACATCAGCGTCAGATACGGAATCGCCCCCAGCTTCGATCATGGGTGTGGTTTCCCCATTTTCCGTTTGTATTGGCGCGGTCTCCCCCTTATCGGGCGAATTGGAATCCTTCTTTTTATCTTCTGACACCCTGTCGTGTTCCTTGGGGTCTTCTTTCTCTATCCTCATTGTCATTGCTTCTTTGTAAAGTTCGGGGTCTTCTTCAAGAAGGAAGCGGTGATCTTCGGGAGGGACAATGTCCCCCTGCATGATTCGCATGGCAATAATCAGGCACTTTAGCTTACTTCTATAATACTCCGCCACGCCCTCGCCCTGTTTACGCGCAATTTCAAGCTGCCTTTGAAGCTCCCGCCCCTCAGCCCTCATCCTTTCCAAAGCATCCGCAAATTTCTGTTCCTCTTTTGATTGTGCTTTAGCTTTTGCTTCATTAGAAATGGTTACTTCGTCGATATCATTCGCAGTTATTTGGCTTTGCGCTTTTTGTGGCGCTTGGCCGCTGTGTTCTTTGCCTTGTGTAGCGCTTGCAGTGTCTTTGATTGGTATTTGAACGTACATCTTATAATTATTCTTGGTTGTTTCCCCAATTCGCATAGCTGCCGCCTCCTTGCCCTATAATACATAAATACATATCCTACATTATAGTTGTCGGCCACAACTGTGAAATAATTATACCCGAGCGCATTACGGCGTCCGGATCAAGGTAACATGTCCTAAAACGCAATTGTTTTCACTGTACCGGTTGATTTTGTAGTCATATTGTGATACTCTCTATTGAGAGAAGCACGAAAGGAGTGGGAAAACTATGCTAAAGACTCATGTGAGACCATCTAGGGATTTGAGAAATCACTATGCCGACATGGTTAAGGCGCTCAAGGAGCATGACCACATCGTTATTACAAACAATGGTGTGGGCGAAGCTGTTTTAATCGCTTTTGACGATTATGCTGAATATGAGGAATTCTTGCATCATCGCTTTATCTTCAATGAATTGCAGAAATCCAAGGAGGAATCAAGCAAGCCTGACGCAAAGATGCTGAGCGCCGAGATGGTTTTTGCCAACATCGACCAGCGGCTAAAGGAGCGCGGCCTATGAATTTCCAAGTGGTTTTCATGAAAGATGCACAACGTGATTTGGGTGTTATCGAAGAATACCTTTCGCAGTTTTATGCCAATACCGCCAGAAAATTCTTCACCAAGTTGCAAGACATGGTATTAAAGTTGGAATCTATGCCTTACCTATATCCAGCTTATGACGCTGACCGTTTTTTCAGGAGAATGGTTGTTGGAGACTACCTACTTTTCTATTCGGTAGAGGAAGAGCGGAACTTAGTGATAGTTCACAGGATTTTCCATGCCGCAAGGAATATCAGTCAACAAATACTGATAAGAAGGTCATATCCGGATGAATAGATAGAAAAGTCTGGCCTTTTTTGTACGACTACCTATAGAATCCATATCTTCAATGTTATCTTCATACCATTGCGTTCGGAAGGTTGTCCTTCAATCCGCCACTGTCCCTGCGTAAATAAAACCCTTGCGCTCCGGTGAGTTCTGCTCTATCGAAAATTGGAAACCTTCGCTCTCGATCGCTATGTGCCAAAGAGCAATGCCAATGTCGATGCAGTTTGGCTTTTCCGGCACAAATTTGACCGAAAGCGACATTTTATCCGCTATAGCTGAAGCCTTTTCGATAATGAAGTATTGCCGTATCAACATCACTTTGTTTGGTTCGTTTAATGATCGTATGGCTTCGTAAAGTTTGTCATACATTTCGCGCTTCGCTATATATTCGAGCAAATCATCGTCTGCTCTGAGAATAGCTTCATCCAGTTCAATAATTTTCGCTCTGGTAAGCTGCCTGTATATCCAGCGTTTTGAAAAATCGCAAATTCCTCGTTGGTAATCACACCTGCGTCACGGGCAGTTTCCGTCAGCATCTGATTCCATTGTTTGATGTCGCCGCGAACAACAAGCTGTCTGCTGTCCTCGTCAAGCTGATTGAATTTATCTGCAATCTCCTGACGATATGTTTGTATGGCGAAATAGGTTTGCCCAAGCGTACTACGACGCTCGGATCGTGAATCTTCGATCGTTTTTTCCAACGCCGTAGGGGCAGGCCTTCGTGGATGCTGGTGAAACTGCGCCGGAAATATGCAAGAGGGCGAACACATAGGTTCGCCCCTACGGCGGTTCGTTCAATGGAAAAACAATGACAACAAACAAATATTTGCGTGGAATAAAAACGTTGGGTTGGAAATCATTTGATAAACGATTATGACAGCGAATTGGATTTCTGAATACGAATTATGCAACATTGCCATAGTAAGAATTACAGGGGAATAGCGAGTTGTTTAGAAATTAGCGACAAGTTCTGTGCCGTTTACTTCAGAATAGGCCATGCCGCTGTCGGTTAAGGTAAGATAAAGCTCATTTACTGATGTAGCAATCGTTGTACCAGAAAGCACCCAAGAAGGTAGGCGTTCTCCCAAAGTCTCAATTTTGATTTGTTCATCATCAAAGTCTACTCTTAAATCAAATAAATAGCCGTCACCATTTATCTCTATGGTACATATGTTAATGCCCCTGGTAAAATACACTGAGCGTAGTTGAGTCACTCTGCACAAAAGATTTTGAAACGGCATATTATCGGATTGCACCAAGTATAGTTACGTTGCTGTCGCAATACAGGTTCTCCAACGCCAAGTTGTTACTTACATCAAGTATGGTTAGTCTGTTGTCACCACAATCAAGATACTCCAGCAATGTATTGCTGCTTATATCAAGTGTGGTTAGGTTATTCCAACCGCAATAAAGGACCTCCAATGCCAGGTTGTCGCTTACATCCAGTGCGGTTAGATTATTGTAACCACAAGAAAGACTCTCTAGCGCCAGATTATTACTTACTTCCAGTGTGGATAGGTTGTTTTTTTCGCAATTAAGGAACTGCAACGCTGGGTTGTTGCTTACATCTAGCGTGTATAGGTTGTTTTCCCAACAATAAAGGTATTCTAACAACGGGTTGTTGCTAACATCCAGTATGCTTAGATTATTCCCCTCGCAAATAAGACTCTCCAATGCCGGGTTGTTACCTACATTAAGCGTGTCTAGGTTGCTGTATTCGCAATAAAGACTCCGCAACGCTAAGTTTTTACTTACATCAAGAGTTGCTAGTTTGTTTGCACTGCAGCTAAGGTACTGCAATGCTAAGTTTTTACTTACATCAAGAGTTGTTAGTTTGTTGGTACTGCAGCTAAGGTACTGCAACGCTGGGTTGTTGCTAATATCAAGTTTATATAGATTATTACACGAGCAATCAAGGCTCTTCAGATTCGTGAAATAAGACAACTCGCCTATGCTTGTTATTTCTTTATTATTTGCGTATATACTGGTGACTTTCACTAAGTTTTCCGGGTATAGGTCGCTGTCCTTAGTGTAGTGTGAGTATCCAGGCAACTGCTTAAGATTATCAACAACCGCCGCTTTAAAGTTGAGATCCGCAAATGTAACTGGCGCATTTGGTGAAACCGTTACCGTCGCGCTTGGCTGTATCGATGTACCGGCTACCGCCCCCTGTACAGTAAATGTTCCAACCGAATCATACTGCGAGATGTGGATGGAGTCCCATGTAACAGAAACTCTGCCGCTCAATCCGTTACTGTAGTGAGCTGTGATCATTGTGGGCATTTTTGGCGCTGTTTTGATACTGGTGAAGGTGATTACTGTATCAAACGATATAATCGTTCGCGCGCCGCCACTACCGCCTCTTATGCGAGCCATTATGGCAATTGCCTCTGCCCGGGTTATACTATTCGATGCTCTAAATGTATTATCTGGGTAGCCCCTGAATAATTCACTTCTTCTTGTCACAACAAAGATACCGTCAGCACTCCATTCTGGGAACGATGCGCTGTCAGCAAATGAGTTTGTGTATGATTGGGGTTCCAAATCCAAGATTCTAGCTAAAGCTACCGCTGCCTCCGCGCGGGTGACCGGATTTCCGGGATTAGCGTTTCCTTTGTCGTCACCTTGAATATACCCTTGGTTTTTTGCTATAGCAAGATCATCATAATACCACGCTCCAGGGTTAACATCCGGAAAATTCGTCTCCCCCACTTCGTTGAATTCAAAAGTTCGATTGATGAGAGCGACGAACTCCGCCCGCGTAATGTTGTTGTCCGGGTTGATGTTGCCGTAGCTATCGCCTTGTACAAGGCCTTTCTCCTGCAGAAAGTTGATGTCGTCGATGGCCCAGTGTCCTGTAATATCTTCAGCAAACGCAGCCATTGGCACTACCATTGTGACGAAGAGACAACAAATGATAATCAGTGCTAGAAGTCTCTTAACGCTCAGTGAGATTCTTTTCATGAGTGCTTGCTCCCCTATTAAGAATTTGTTTGTGGAATATACTTTCACGAAAAGTATTAACATTCAAAAACTATTATATTCTGGCAATTTTATAACACGAATAGTCTCAAATAGCAATATTTTTGATAATATTGCTCAATTTTCGCTTGAAATAATGCTTTTCATTGATAAATAAGTAATACTGGCGCAAAAAACAGTTTTTGACCCCTAAAAGTCATAGACACCGATTAAGCATACTGATAGAGGAAAACTGCTTTGTTTATTATTCTAGTATTAATCGGAGCTGACAAATCTATCTCAGGATTTTTATCGGAATTTCTGAAAGTTTTCATTGTGCTATTAAGCGTCTATAGACGCCTACGGCGGAAAAAATGATTGATAAACCGCACCAGATATAGTATTATCGAATAGGAGTTGATTGAAGTGCGTATCCCGCGAATTTATCTGGAAACCACGATGTTTAATTATTATTATGAGCCAGAGCGCGAAGCACATGCCGATACCGTGAAGCTTTTTGAGGAAATCAAAGAAGGCAAATATCAAGCGTTTACTTCCGTATATGCTACGAGAGAAATCTTGAGAGCGCCCGATGAACGAGCGCAGAAAATGATTAGCCTCATTTCAGAGTACGGTGTAACGATTTTAGAAGCTGCTGAAGAAGCCGACGCACTTGCCACGACATACCAAAAGCAAGGGATTATACCGCAGGGAAGCTAGGTTGACGCACAGCACATAGCTATTGCTTCAACAAACGATTTAGATATGATTATCAGTTTGAATTTCAAGCATATCGTTAGAAAAAAGACTGTAACAATGACAGGGCGGGTAAATGCTGACCTCGGCTACAAGCCAGTAGAGATTCATTCCCCTATGGAGGTGGTTGAACGTGAAAACACTTAATGATTATATGAACGACCCAAGCGTGGTCAGCGAGCCAATGCCACTACGCGAGGTACACGCTATCAGATTGATGATTTATGATGAAACAAAAGACATGACCCCTACCGAGAGAACTGCATATTATAACGATGGTCTTAAGGAAATAAAAGGGAAATACAATCTTAATGTGGTATCAAGCGCAAGAAGAATCTAGGAATTAATACGCAACCAATAAAGGCAATCGCTAAAAACGGCGGTTGCCTTTTTATATTCAAAAACGAAAGGAGATTATTTTATCGTGGCAAAAACGAGAACAGAGAAAATCGCAAGTTACGAGGAATAAACCAAGCAGTTAGAAGCGCAGAGAAAACAGGTTATTGAAAAAGAAAAGAGCAGGAGCGCAAGGGCAGGACAAAGTGGTTATGTCGGCGCATTGGCTTTTCGAAAGCCTGCCGCCTCCTTGCCCTATAACCCATATCCTATATATAGTTGTCGGCAACTGCTGTGTACTAATTATTCCCGAGCGTATTACGACGCGCGGATCGTTGAATCTTCGATCGTTTTCTCCGACGCCGTAGGTGTAGGCCTGCGTGTCTGCCATGGAAACTGCGCCGGAAAATTCAGGAGGGCGAACACATAGGTTCGCCCCCATGGCGGTTCGTTCAATGGTAAAGACAATGACAATAAACGAATATTTGTGTGGAATAAAAACGTTGGGTTGGAAATCATTTGATAAACGATTATGACAGCGAATTGGATTTCCGAATATGAATTATGCAACATTGCCATAGCAAGAATTACAGGGGAATAGCGAGTTGTTTAGAAAATAGCGACAAGTTCTGTGCCGTTTATTTCAGAATAGGCCATGCCGCTGTCGGTTAAGGTAAGATCAAGCTCATTTACTGATGAAGCAATCGGTGTACCAGAAAGCACCCAAGAAGGTAGGCGTTCTC
>WRNV01000155.1 GCA_009776445.1 Oscillospiraceae bacterium
GAGCATTCGTCCGCGAGTATGCCGCCTGTAATGTGCGCCGCGCTGCCGTACGGTTCCATAAACAGGTTGATTACACTGCCGCAAGAACCCGTCGATCCATCNCGAGCGCCATAAAACACTTTGCTGATGCGCGACATTATTATCGCGCCGGCGCACATAGGACANGGCTCAAGCGTCACGTACAGCGAGCAACCGTCNAGGCGCCAGTNGCCCAGCGCTTTGCAAGCCGAACCGATAGCCTCGATNTCGGCGTGNGCGACGGCATTTTTTTCCATTTCGCGCCGATTGCGTCCGTAGCCGATTATGACACCCCCCGCGTCAACAACGGCACACCCGATCGGCGTCTCGCCACGCTCACCCGCTTCTCGCGCCAGCTCAAGCGCGAATCGCATATAACTGCTATGACTATCCACAATAAACCGTCCGATTCTATAACCGTTTTCCTAATTTTTCCAAAACTTCAGAAAAATAGCCGGGCAACCCAGCGCAAAGCTCGATCTCCTCACCAGTAGATGGATGCAGGAACCGTAGCTTACCAGCGTGAAGACACTGACCCGACAGGCCAAACTCCGGCTTCTTATAGCCGTAAACGATATCGCCGACAACGGGATGTCCGATATACGCCAAATGCACGCGTATCTGATGCGTACGTCCGGTTTCAAGGCGGCAATGGACATAGGTATACCCGTCAAACCTTGATGTTACATAAAAATGCGTTATCGCGAGCCGCGAGTTCTTTTCGGTGACTGCTTGGCGTTTTCTTTGCGTCGGGTGGCGCCCTATTGGAGCTGATATCGTGTCTGCATCGTTTTTTATCACGCCGCGAACTATAGCGTCATATTCTCTGGTGAGCGTCCGCGCGGCGAGCTGCGCGGCGAGCGCGATATGCGCGTGGTCGTTTTTTGCAGCCGCTACAAGCCCTGAAGTGTCCTTATCGATACGGTGTACGATCCCGGGGCGCTTCACGCCGCCGATGCCGGAAAGGCTGTTTCCGCAGTGCCACAGCAAAGCGTTGACAAGGGTCCCGTCAGGATGGCCAGGCGCTGGGTGTACGACCATGCCTCGCGGTTTGTTTACGACGACCACATCCGCGTCCTCGTAAATAATATCGAGCGGGATATCTTGCGGCCGGGCGACAGGATCCTCAGGCGGAGCCAACGCAACGGTATATACCTCGCCAAATGAGGTCTTGCGATTTTTGCGAGCACAAACGCCCCCGAGCGTTACACACCCGGAGTCGAGCAGTTTTTGCGCGGCGCTTCTGGTTAGCCCAGGCAAATTAGCGGCGAGGAACACGTCCAGCCGTTCCCCGCTGACATCGCAAATATAGTCCGTTGTGGGCAACATTCCACCTCTAGTCCGGAATCTCCGTGTCATTGCCAGAGTTGTCGGCGTTGCTTTCAAAACCGTATTCCATCAGCAACTCATCCATATCGCTGCTTTCTATTGAGTAAAGTTCCGTTTCGAGTTTATCAAGAGCATCGAGCGCGGACTGTATTTCCTCCGGTATCAGAGGTTGCGGTTGACCGGCAGGACTTTGGTCGAACCCAGCCCCGCTGTTCCCGGAATCGCTATATTCCAGCTCTACATGCTCCGGCGTCGGCGTCTCGTAACGCGCGCTTAAATCGCCAGCCTGGGTGGCGCTTTGGGCGTCGAACGCGTCAAAGTCGGGGATTACTTCTTTCTCGGGGACGTCATACATGCTGTAGGGGTCGTCCTCTACACTTTCGTCGTCTTCAACGGCGGGTTCTCCATATTTTTCATCAAACTTTCGCGATTTGGCCGACGAAATGATGAAGTTAACGCAGAAGGTGATGAAACCCAGCGTAAGAAAAATGTCCGCGATATTGAAAACCGCAAAATCGATGAAAAGCGGATTGAACATATCAACGACATACCCCTGGAACACGCGGTCGATGAGATTGCCGACCGTACCGCCCAAAACTGCGGAAAGCCCGAGCGTACCCAAAAACCCTTCAGTGTATCGAAACAGCACAAATATTAGTACGGCAGCGGCAAAAAATGATATCCCCGCAAGGAGCCATCGTTGATTTGAGAGTATGCTAAAAGCCGCCCCGTCGTTTTGGACATGCGTGAGCTCGATAATCCCCGGGATAAAATCCATCTGACCATGTAATTCCAAAGCCCGTATGACCCAGTGCTTGAAAAACTGGTCAAGAGCAACAACGAGCGCCGCAAATACGAAGCAAAGCATTTTAGCTACCTACCTTTTCATCAAATCAGTTTAAGCAGCCGCTAACTATTTCCAACTATATCACTATTTCCAACTATTTCACGACAGCGCGGGCACAGATCGGGGTGCTCGGGGCTATTCCCTATGTCTTTACCGCGTACCCAACACCTGGAGCATTTAGGATCGCCGCTCGCTCTGACCGAAATTGTCGCGCCGGGAAACTCAACCCCTTCGTATCCATCACTCGCGCCGTCGACGGTATCGACATCGACGCTTGACACAATAAACAGCGTTTTCAGGTCTTTTTCCAAGATTTCCGTAAAATCGGCGGCAGCGACGTCGCTGATAAATAGCGTCACGTTAGCGTCCAGCGGTTTGCCGATAATCTTTTCGGCGCGCGCAAGCTCAAGGGCTTTATTTACGTCCGAGCGCAAACGCAGCAACTTATCCCACGCGGATTCCTGTTCCGGAGTTAACGCGTGAGCGGCGTCCGGCGCAGGTAGGGGGTTATACAAAACGCTCCCGCAGTCCGCGCCGCTACTGTGTGGCATTTCCGCCCAAATTTCCTCGGTAGTGAAAGCCAATATCGGCGCGAGCATTCGGACAAGCGCATCGAGGATGATATATATCGCAGTCTGCGCGCTACGGCGGGACTCCCCGTTAGTTTCGTCGCAATACAGCCTGTCCTTTATCACGTCAAGATAGAAGTTTGACATCTCAACTGCGCAAAAATTGTGGATATTGTGATAGATAGTGTGGTATTCGTATTTCTCATAAGCCGCTCTGACACTCGCGACAAGCTTAGAAAGCCTCGCAAGCGCCCAACGGTCAAGTTCCTGCATATCCTCGATCGGAACAAGGCTATCCGGGTCAAAACCGCTGAGATTTCCAAGTATAAATCTTGCAGTATTGCGTATCTTAAGATAAATATCTGAAAGCTGTTTCAGGATATCCTTCGATATCCGGCTGTCGACCTTGTAGTCGGACGACGCGACCCAGAGCCTGAGTACATCCGCGCCGTAATCCTTGATAACTTCGTCCGGCGCTACTGAGTTTCCGAGGGATTTATGCATAGCTTTACCTTCGCCGTCAACCGTCCATCCATGTGTGATGATCGTCTTGTAAGGCGCTACGCCATTGGTCGCTATACTGGTGAGCATCGACGACTGGAACCAGCCGCGATACTGATCGCCGCCCTCAAGATATATATCGGCAGGGAATCGCAGATTAGCAAAATGCCCGGAACTCAGAACACCCGCGTGTGTCGATCCGGAATCAAACCAACAGTCCAAGGAGTCTAAGCCTTTGACAAAGTTGCCCACACCCGCGCCGCAGCTTGGACAGCTTATATCGCCTGGTAACATCTGGTCCGGCGCCATCTCATGCCACGCGTTGGACCCTTTGACTTTAAATAGCTCAGCCACAGCGTCGATAGTTTCCGGGGTGCAGATGGGCTTCCCGCAATCGGAGCAGTAGAAAACAGGTATTGGGAGCCCCCAGTGGCGTTGTCGGGATATGCACCAGTCAGAACGCTCCGCAAGCATCGCGACCATGCGCTCCTTACCCCATTCCGGAATCCATTTAATATTATCGCAAGCCTCGATAGCCGTACTCTTTATCGCGTCCACCGAAGCGAACCACTGCTTTGTCGCGCGGAAAATAACAGGTTTTTTACACCGCCAGCAGTGAGGATACGAGTGCGTTAATTTCTCGGAGTATAAAAGCGCGCCGCTCTTCTTCAAGTTTTCTATAATCGCGTCGCTAGCCTTTTCATAAAACATCCCTTCATATTGCAGGGCGTCCCGGGTCATCAAGCCGCGCGAGTCGACGGGCGCGATAATGGGTAGTTGTGGGTATTTGCGGCACACGTTGAAGTCGTCAACGCCATGGCCCGGCGCCGTGTGGACGCAGCCGGTTCCCGTTTCAACCGTGACGTGGTCGCCTAATATAACAAGCGACTCGCGGTCATAAAACGGATGATTCGCCGTCATGTACTCAAACGCGGCACCCGGAAGTTTTTTGAGTATCTCGAATTCTTCGATCCCCGCGTTTCGGAAAACCGCTTCAGCCAGCTCGGACGCGACGATGAAAACCTCGCCTCCGGAAGCGCACACAGCGTATTCGATTTCCGGTCCAAGGCAGATGGCGAGGTTGCCCGGCAGAGTCCAGGCGGTCGTCGTCCAAATCAGTATTGAAGCCTTGCTCGCCCCAGGGATGCCCTCAAGGACGCCTCTATCGTCCTTAACCTGGAATTTTACGCAAATCGCTTTACATGGCGCGTCGGCATATTCGATTTCAGCCTCGGCGAGCGCCGTCTCATCAGCGGGACACCAATACACGGGTTTGAGGCCCTTATAGATGTAACCCTTCTCATACATTTTGCCAAAAACCCGGACCTCTTCCGCCTCGAATAGCGGGTCCATCGTCAAATAAGGGTTATCCCAATCCCCGATCACGCCAAGACGTTTGAACTGCGCGCGCTGCCTGTCAACGTATTCGGACGCGAACGCCCGGCAAGCGTCGCGGAATTCCGGGATTGACATCTTTTTCCTGTCGAGTTTGTTCTTCTTTATGATCGCGCTTTCGATCGGCATCCCGTGGTTGTCCCAGCCGGGCGTGTACGGGGCAAAGAATCCGGACATATTCTTTTGCCGGATTATTATATCCTTCAGGATTTTGTTCATCGCCGTGCCAATATGAATATCTCCGTTTGAGAACGGGGGGCCGTCGTGCAGGATAAACGCGGGCTTTCCCGCGTTCTTATCCATCAAGGTTTCATAAATCTTTTTTTCGTAAAAAGCGTGTAGCAGTTCCGGTTCGCGTTTTGGAAGGTTTGCTCGCATTGGAAAATCTGTTTTCGGTAAATTCAGTGTCGCGTTGTAGTCCTGGGACATATTATAAATCCTCCCTGGCACGCTAACGCCAGCAGTTAGGTTCATGTCTATCAGCCGGCCGTTTTGGCGCTCTAAGCATCAACGTTTTACTAATTCTTGTTGCTTTTGTGGTTCTTGTCGAAGTTGGCGCCGAATTTAAGGTCGTCGAAATCGAACTTCGGCCTTGGGGTAACTGAATCATCGCCATTCTTGCCGCTGTTGCTGTTGTAGGGCTTCGTAGGTTCGCCTTCGTCGTCAAACTCCGTTTTAGGGGCGCTCGCCCCCTTGCTACCGTTTGCGCGCGTTTGTGAATCGAAGCCTGCCAGCTTTTCCATAGCGCTGTCTATCTGTGCAGCCGCGTCAGCCACCTGGTCTTCATATGTCGAAGACGGAGACGTAGACGTAGACGGTGGATGCGGCGAAGAAGGCGGCGGAGGCTCGGGGTCAGGGCGTACCGCGCGACGGGCTGTTTCGAGCTTTGTCAGAAACTCTGAATGTTTACGCATGATCGCTTGCGAAAGCGCTATGAATTTAGCCGTTTCCTTTGCGGCGACGTTTAGACGCAATTCCTCGTCCGCGACGCGTTTGGCGGTTTCCGCAAGTTTGTCTTGGACCATCTTGTCTGCGTTGCGGAGCGTTTCTTCCTTGAGTTTGTTGGCTTCAACCGTGATTTCCTCTCCCATACGCTGCGCTGTCAGCAACGCCATTCTCATGGCGTCTTCGGTAGACCGGTATTCCTCCACCTTTTCGACGAGAACTTTCAGCTTGCCCTTCAGTATAGCGTTCTCTTTATATAGCGCGGCGTAATCAGCAGCCACGGCTTCGAGGAAATCGTCCACCCCCGTCATGTCGTATCCGCCAAAAACGGCTTTAACAAATACCTTCTCCGTGATTTCTTGGGGTGTCAACATATACTACTCATCCTTTCAATTCGGCGTTTCACAATCATTTAATAATGTTAAGCCATCCTAAAAGTACAGGCCATTGTTTTCAAGCTCGTCGATCAAATCGCCTAAAAGATCGACGTTGTACGGGGTGATAAGATATGTATTCACCGCGACTTTTTTTATTTTCCCATCCTGGGCGTACGCGACGCCGCTTAGGAAGTCCACAAGCCGGCGCGCTATATCCTTATTAGTCTGCTCAAGATTCAGTACGACGGTGCGCCGCTCGCGAAGATGGTCGGCAATCTCAGCGGCTGCTTCGAACCGTTCTGGTTTGACGAGCACAACTTGGAGTTGCGCTGTTGCGTGGATGTTTACGACTTTGTTGGCGCCGCGCTGTTCCTCGTAGCCGCCATACGCGCTTCTGGCTTGCGCCGCCGTTTTTGGCGCCGGAGGTAATTCGT
>WRNV01000156.1 GCA_009776445.1 Oscillospiraceae bacterium
ATGCCCGAGCTGCTAATTACGTGTTTAACAGTTTTGACGCAGGCGTCCCACCAAAGCTCCGGATCCTGCTCCGCCCAACCGTTTCGTGGTTGTATAATGGGATACTCCGCTGTCGACGAAGAGATAACGGCGCCGCTTATATCAAATAGGACTGTCTTTGTCCCTGATGTACCAAGATCGATGCCTATCAAATATTTTGGCTTGCCCATCCTACGCTTCCTGCTTTCTATTTTTTGATAAAACGTCGAAAATAACGGCGGCAAGTAGCACAAGGCCCTTAATGACACGCTGCAAATTCTGGTCCGCTCCCAGGATCGACATCCCCATATTCAGTACGCCGACAAAAATAGCGCCGATCACAGCACCGCTCACGGTGCCGACCCCGCCGTATGCCGACGCTCCGCCTATATAGCATGCGCCGATCGCGTCAAGCTCAAAGCCGGTCCCGGCTGTCGTGCTCGCCTGGTTGAAACGCGCCACGCAGACAAGAGCGGCGATACCAGACAGAAAGCCCATGTTTGTGTAGGCGAAAAACAGCATTTTCTTTGTATTTACCCCGGATAACCTGGCTGCTTTTTCGTTGCCGCCCATGGCGTATAAATATCGCCCCGGTACGGTATTCAAAGTAAAGTAACTGTAGAAAAGAACTATCACGCCGAGGATAGCCAGCATGACTGGAATACCTCTATAGCCGCCAAGACGTTGGAATACAAAAAGGAGGACTCCGCAAATGATTACAAGGCGCACTATCATCGGGACAAGGTGTTCAACAGCGTAACCCTTGCGCTTTTTTTGTACNCGCGAGAAAATCGTTATAGCNACCAAAGCGGCGCATAGCGCAACCGCTATAGCAACCGACAGTGTTTGCGTGAACGCCGCCTCGCTNCCGGCGCTGGAAATGAAACTGTTAAACAGGTTCTTATAGGCTTCCGGGTAAGGGCCTATTCCCTTACTGCCCATTATTACAAGCGCAAGCCCCCGGAAAACAAGCATTCCCGACAGCGTCGTCACAAACGCGGGTATTTGGAAATAGGATATCCAAAATGCCTGCCAGGCACCGAGCAGCGTTGAGATTATAAGGCAAAGCAGTATCGAGACATATGGGTCAACCTTCATGTCCACTATCAAGACGCCGCAAATCGCGCCAACAAGAATGACTATGCTTCCGACGGAAAGGTCAATATTGCCGCCCGTGAGAATACAAAGAAGCATCCCTGTCGCCAAAATTACAACATAGCTATTCTGGCCTATCAGATTGCTGAGATTTTCGGAGGAAAAAAGCGACCCTTTGCCGTTTACTGACATCAGTGCTTCAAATAAAAACATTACAAGAATCAAAATTACAAGCATTGCATTCTTGCTTAAAAAGTTTTTGACCTTTTCCATATTCGCTTACGCTCCTTTACAGGATTGTAGAATCATTTCCATAATGATTTCCTGATTTGCTTCATCGTGGTTGAGCATCCCCACGATTCGGCCTTCATTCATGACGTAGATCCTATCGCACATACCCAGAAGCTCAGGCATTTCGCTGGATATAAAAAGCACCGACTTATCCTGTGCGACCAGGTCGTTTATGATGTTGTATATATCGTTTTTCGCGCCGACGTCAATGCCGCGCGTCGGCTCGTCCATCATCAAAATATCTGGCTCCGCAAACATCCATTTGGCAAGCAGCACCTTTTGCTGATTGCCTCCTGAAAGATTTGCCGCATACTGCTCGATACTTGAGCATTTTACGCCAAAGCGGGTTTTGTAATCGTTTGCCAAGTGGATTTCCTTGTCCTTGTCGATGATCATATTGAGGCGGCTTGTCCTGCTCAGCTTGGAGAGAGTGGTGTTCACCCTTATTGCGTTTGACATGACCAGCCCGTCTTTTTTCCTGTCCTCAGTGATGTACGCGACCTTGCTTTTGATGGCGTCTGAGACACTCTTGAAATTTACCTGTTGTCCGCTAAGGTAGAGTTCACCGGTGATATTAGCGCCGTAGCTGCGTCCGAATATGCTCATTGCAAGTTCCGTTCGCCCCGCGCCCATCAGTCCGCTAACGCCAACGACCTCGCCCTTACGAATGAATAAATCAACGCTGTCACATACCTTTTTGCCCTTATATAGTGGGTGGTACACCGTCCAATTTTTAACCTCCAACGAGACCTCGCCAATCCTGCTCTCGCGGCGTGGGAAACGGTTTTGTATCTCGCGCCCGACCATCCCTTTTATGATCCGTTGCTCACTTATATCGTCTACGCCTTTGACCAGCGTCTCGATCGTCGCGCCGTCGCGCAGTATGGTAATGCTGTCCGCGATCTGTTCCACTTCGTTGAGCTTATGCGATATGAGGATCGAAGTCATTCCCTCTTGTTTGAGGTCGAGCAGCAGCTTTAGCAGGTTTTGCGAATCCTCTTCATTGAGCGAGGCGGTAGGTTCGTCCAAAATGAGCAGGCGCACGCTTTTAGTGAGCGCTTTCGCGATTTCAAGGAGCTGCTGTTTGCCCACGCCGATGTCCTTGACAAGCGTCTGAGGCGATTCGTCAAGTCCTACAATTTTCATGAACTTCGCGGCTTTCCCGTATGTTTCGTCCCAATCGATCCGCCAAGCGGCGCCGCGTTCGTTGCCAAGGAACATATTCTCGCCGATCGTCATGTATGGGTTCAACGCAAGTTCCTGGTGTATGATGACGATCCCTTTTTTCTCGCTGTCTTTGATTCCCGAAAATCTGCATTCCTCGCCGTCGAATAGTATCTCGCCGTTGTATGAACCATAAGGATATATACCGCTCAGTACATTCATCAGCGTGGATTTCCCCGCCCCGTTTTCGCCGACGAGGGCATGGATTTCCCCCGGCTGTACTCCGAAACTAACATTGTCCAGCGCTTTGGATACGGAAAACATTTTTGTTATCCCATTCATGCTGAGCAAAGGCTCGCCCATAAAAACACCTCGCGTATAGTTTGCCTCTTGTGATACGCCTGTGACTATATCACAAGAGGCAATATCAACTTGACTTAGTAAATAAACAGATATTCCGCTGCGTTGTAAGTAAGCTTCTGTTCAGTCCGACTTACCCGATGACTTACCCGCTGGCTGCGGCTGCTTGTGATCGCTGTTCGCGGATCGATTATGACTCCAGTTGATCCTGGGTATAGTATCCGCTGTCAATGAGAAGCTCTTTATAGTTTTGTAAAGTGCCGACTACGGGCTCGCACAGGAACGATGGGATGACGCCAGTGCCGTTGTCATATGTTGTGGTGTCGTTGATGGGCGGTTGACTGCCCGAAAGAATCGCAGTGACCATAGCAACAACCTGGTTGGCAAGGGTGCGCGTGTCCTTGAATACGGACATTGATTGGAATCCCTGGAGCATATTCTTCATCGAGACGATATCACAGTCTTGGCCTGTAACTATGGGGAAATTCTCCGCTGTGTACCCGGCGTTCACGAGGGCGTTGGAAGCGCCCTGCGCGGTAGAATCGTTTGAACACATGACGGCATGGAGTGGCGTTCCGTTTGGACCATAGTTGTTCGAGCTTATAATATTCTCCATTCTTGTTTGCGCGTTTTCAGCGCTCCACGAAATGGTAGCAACAGTCAACTTCTCAGTCTGTCCGGATGGGCATACCAGCTTGCCGCTGTCGAGGTAAGGCTGAAGCACCGACATGGCGCCATCAAAGAAGAAGTTGATGTTGTTGTCGCCGGGGTCGCCCGTGAAAAACTCGATGTTAAACGGGCCGGCGGCGCTATCGAGATTCAGCTGATCTTTGATGTATTCCCCCTGAAAAACGCCGACTTGCCAGTTGTCGAACGTCGCGTAATAGGAGACTGCGTCAGTTCCCATTATCAGGCGGTCATACGCGATGACGGCGATATCCTTTTCCTTCGCTCGTGCAAGAACCTCGGTCAAGGAGTCGCCCTCAATAGCTGCGATTACTAGCACATTGCATCCGCCGGATATCATGTTTTCGATCTGCGAGATTTGTACTGGAACTTCGTTTTCCCCGCCATACTGGAGGTCTACCTCAAAACCGGCGGCTACAAAAGCCTTTTGCATGTTTTCACCGTCCTGGTTCCAACGTTGCAGGCTTTTAGTAGGCATCGATATGCCGACCTTCATGGAAGACGCGTCAGGGGGCTGCGGTGGCGAGTCGGGGTTTGAACTGTCTGGAGAAGTGGGAGGCGTTTGAGACTCTGGGGTTCCTGCATTGTTACTGTTACAGGCAGTAAGAGCGAAGATCAAGAAAACTGCGAGCGCTAGAGACAGGACTCTTCTTATTCTGTTTTTCATAATATTATACCCTCCAAATAATAATTGTGTCCGAGCACAGCATAGATAATACAGAAAAAATAGGATATTTTTACATATATGTGTGCTCGTGCAAATAGACGCTTGAATAATATCTTAAATTTTCGTGAATGTCAATACAAAAATACAAAAAACGCTATATTATTTTGCTCTTTATGTCACTGTTCAGTGGGTGTCAAAAAACTCGTAATGGTTACAGGCTCCGCACACAAGTTATGACAATTGTACAAGTTTTCACCGCAGTACCAGTGCGTTGCCTGTAATCAACCTGTGTTTTTGGATGCCCACTGGACAATTTCCTCTTTACTCCGCTGTAGTTATGCTGTATAATGTGCTCGCTTGTGATTTGCGCGAGCACAGGTAGCGTTAACTAATCGTTAACTGGAAAAGAACGAATATTATAATTAGCAAGGTGTTAGAAATTGCCGACAATAAAAGAAATCGCTGATCTTGCGGGCGTTTCACGCGGGACAGTTGACCGTGTGCTCAATGACCGCGGTTCTGTAGACCCATATAAAAAAAGAAGGGTGCTCGAGATAGCGAAAGCGCTCAATTATACCCCAAACCTAGCGGGAAAAACTCTTGCGATCAAAAAGAAGCAATTGAAATTCGGATACATACTTTTTGGAAGCACAGCAAGCAACCCTTTCTTTCTTGACGTCGTAGACGGCATTGAAAGCCGCGCCGCCGAACTGAGCGAATACGGCGTCAGCGTAGAGATACGGTACGCTGTCATCGGCGATCCCGGCTTGCAAGTAAATCTGATCGACGAGCTCGTAAATCTCGGTATTGCCGGTCTTGTAATAACCCCAATCAACCACCCGCTTGTTATCGATCGGATCAAACAATTGACTGACGGCGGCCTACCTGTCGTCACCGCGAATTCGGATATCCCAAACAGCGGTAGGATTGCCTATGTCGGAAGCGACTATTATAAAAGCGGTGAAACTGCGGGCGGCATCATGAACCTGATCTGTGGCGGAAGCGCGAAGGTCGGAATTATCATGGGCTCCCCGCTCGTGTTGTGCCACAGCGAAAGAGTCGCCGGATTTTTGCGGCGCATCAAGGATGAATATACCGGCATAGAAGTTGTCGGCACTGAGATTAATCACGACGACGATATTCAAAGTTATCTAGTTACCACGCGGTTATTGGAAGCTCATCCGGAAATAAATGCGCTATTTCTTGTGGCCGCCGGAGTCTCAGGCGCCTGCCGAGCAGTAAAAGACCTTGATCCTGAAAGAAAGATCAAAGTTATCAGCTATGACACTACTGTTGCTTCATGCGAATTGATCAACTCCGGCGAGATTGCTGTAGCGATCACGCAAGAGCCGTTCAAGCAGGGGGCAAAACCTCTGGATATACTGCTCAATTATGCGGGAATGGGCATAGAGCCAGACCAGGAGTACTACTACACCGCGCTAGGAATAAAGATTAAGGAGAATCTGTAAATAGAGGGCGAACAAATATGCGACCGTGCAATTAGGAACAACCCCCACCGTCTGCGGACGGCACCCCCGTCGTGCGCGAAGGGGGCTTTTGGACGAAAGGTCAGGATTCGTACCCAGTTGCAACGTGCGAAAGTGTCACGCGACACGAAAGAAGTTCATAGGACGAAATGAGAGTAGTATGCCCCCTTCGCGCACGAAGGGGGGCAGGGTGTTGTCCCTGAAGGTTGGCAATCGCACAGGTCGAAAGTATACGACAATCGAGCAAGCTCCCAACAAACGTTGTTTGTTGGGAGCTTTGGTTTCTTTGCATATTTTCAGAAAGAGCCGATGTTAATATTGTTGCTAAAAAGTTCGATAATATATTTTGGATGTACTGTTGGAAACAAAAGTTACGCGCAAGGGCTAAGGAATTTAACAACCTAAAAACCTTGCTTTTTTGATTCATTGGGAGCTGTAAATAAATAAGTTGGTTGGGTATGCACTTGACGCCAACTGACCCAAACCCACTTCAGACAACTAAGCGATAAGGGGGTATCGACTTCGCTTCGACTGCGTACAGCGTTCGTCTCACT
>WRNV01000157.1 GCA_009776445.1 Oscillospiraceae bacterium
GACCTCCCGATCCATGATTATCTCCTGATCCGGGTAATTATTGAGATATAGGAGTATCTCCTCTTCCATCTCTTCTTCCGAAACGTTGACGGCTTGCGCATCTATCTGTATATCCTGATAATCGAACAACTCAACGTAATCAAGCGCTCTTATGCCTTCCCAGAAGCCGTTTTCGTCTATTCCATCGCTTAAAGCAAACGTATGGTCGATAACAACATTTTTAAACGCTTCGTTGATGGGTTCCGGGATGGAACCCAGTCCCGTGTTTTCGGACGTTATGTCCCCTACCGCGCCGGTTTGTCCAAGCGACTGGTCCGTTGATTTCTTGCGGCAGCCTGTTTGCATTGTGAGAATTATTGCGCATATAATAACGCAGACGAATAACTTTCTAAAATACTTCATTTTTACTCCTTTACCTTAAGAAAAAAACAGTTGACATCCCCGCCCCACAGTCCGGAGGCCGCGTTTATAGCGCGTAGGCCGACAGCCATACAGGCAGCGGNAATAGNCCCCGGTGCTGTCTCATCAGCAGCCAACTCGTTATAGCCGCGTAGCCTTTTATATGTTTTCGTAAAACTTCTTTCGATTGCGTCCAATACTAGTATACCACTTATCTCCAAGTGGCGCTTATTAGCCAAAGCGTTGATCGATTTGCGGGAAAAATAGTATTGATGCGGGCTTGGCGTCCCTATTTGCCATAGCCTGCGATATGAATCACCCACTAAATTAAACTTGACCAATGCGTTCGCGACTCTAAATATCATCCCTGAACTGACCGGAATGTTGATGCATATGACGCCCTTGGGCTTCAGATGGTGAGCGCAGCATGATAGAGCGGCATCCGCGTTCAATAAGTGTTCAAAGACATCATTGAATATGATGAAATCGAACGTTAAGGACTCGGGTAAGTCCTCGGGAAACATACCTTGTATCACGTTCAATGATTTTTCCTTTGTTATCCTGTACGCTCCGGACGACGGTTCCATACCAAGCATAGAGTAACCGCGCACCTTGGCCATCTCCATGAACAATCCCGGTCCACAACCAACTTCCAGCCCCTGAGCGATACCACTTTTCCCGATTAAGTGTTTTGGAAGTTCATCTAGAATTTTTCTTATGCTGTTTTTTCGAAAATCTGTCAGAAATTCAAAGTATGCCGCATCCGATTCGATACGGGGAGGCAGGCTGCGCGCGGCTTTATACAGATCGTCCTTTTTGCAGTAGTATATTGCAGTATCAGCCGAAAGTTTGCGTAAAAACCGCATTTCGCTACCGCAAATATCACAGCCGCAACCGTAAATATCGCCGCCTCTACTGGCTTTTTCCCGCCGTGCGGCTTTTGCGTTGTCTTTTCCCAAAACTCTGCGCCTCGCTATGTTAGAATATTATACGCGATTGATCTTTACTAACCTAGGATGGGGCTGGTCGATAATTTACTCGACCAGCCCCGGCCTTAATTTTGTAATGCTTTCTGCCTTTTTACTTTATTGCCTTATCCCATTGATGAAACGAATCTTCATCCGACTGAAATCATAACATTTGAACACAGTGGAATAAAGGTATCGCTGTCCCACAGGAACGCCTTGCTTGTCGCCGCGTTAGCCGCGAGAGCCGCCGTCACGCTTATCGGAGTTACAACTCCAACAGTTACAGGCGCGGCTATCGACGTTATGTTTAGCATCCTTCCTAGCGCGTCGTACTGCGCAATATATAACGTCGCGCTTGTGGAACCTTCAGACAGGCAAGCCACTGAAGCGGTCAGCGTATTTCCGCTGAGTTCGAGAGTGAATGGTACAGCTTCAAGCGTATGAGCGCTCGTAGGAACAACCGTACCTGCGGTAGCAATCATTCCTCCTGCTGCCAGATTCACCCAGGCATAACCACTAGGAAGCTCGGGAACATACCCGTATTTAGCCCTATCGCTGTAGTTGGCCGCGTTGTAGGTATATGCCTTCTGGAATGAAGCTCCGCCTCCGGCGGGTTTAAACGTAACGACAACCTGCGTAGGCGTCCTCAAGTTGTTGTTTAGGTTGGTTTGATTGGTGGCGTATGGAGCGCCAGCCGCCGCTTTGAGCGCAGTCTTTACTGTAAACGTCGCTGGGACAGTAAACTCCTTTGTCGCCCTGATATCTTGTGCCGAGGAAGCAAAGTATACAACCCAAAGCCCTTCTTCAACGCGCCACTGGCCGTTGTAGATGTTGCCAATGCCGTGATAAGAGGCCAGCGACATAGCGTCAAACTCTACTGTAAGCGTCTGGCTCTCGCCTGGCTCGAGCAGTTTGGTCTTATCATATCCCTTCAGCTCCTTAACCGGCTTGGCAATCTCAACGCCTGGAGCGCCGATATAGAACTCTACAGTTTCTTTACCCGCGACATCACCGGTGTTAGTAACCGTGACGCTGGCAGTAATCTTGTCGTTTACGCCGTCAAACACCGCCTTGCTGAGCGTAGCGCCGCTGTACTCGAACGTTGTATAGCTCAGTCCAAATCCGAATGGGAACTGTACAGGCACATTAAACGTGTCGTAGTAACGGTAGCCTACATAGATGTCTTCATAGTAATAAATGTCGGTGGACGTCCCGAACTGTCCCTCCGAAGGATTGTACCTGGAACCATTCCCGGCATAGTTGCCGGTAGTGGCGATCGGAATGGTATCGGGAAGTTTGCCCGACGGGTTTGTTATACCGAAGATAACATTCGCGCTTGGGGCGCCGCCGTTTATGCCCTGATACCAGTCGACTATCAGAGCGTCTACGCTGTTTACCCAAGCGTTCATATCGATATAGTTGCACATGTTTAGCACAAGAATAAATGGAATCCCTTTCGACCTTGCGAAAGCGCTGGCCTGCCCAATAAGTGTCGCTTCCGCCGCTGATGTCGCGCGGTTAGTAGTGCTGACGTCGTTGCTTTCGCCTTGCGTCCTGCTCAGAGACATAATGACCGCTTTGAATTCAGTGCCACTGTTGCTCCATGTATCCCATTGAGATTGCGCGATGGAAGCGCTGGTGTTTGCGGTAACGTTATCGGTTCCCGCGATATTCCGGATGGCTGTTATCATCGTCGGGGTGATGGCGCTGTCTTTTGTATTCATGGAAAGCTGACCGCTGCCAGAACCGCCGTGTATACGAGTGTTGTTGTTCGCTCCGACCATTAGTATCTGCTGGTCGCCAGTGGGTACCGCAATCGGAAGAGCGGGCTTGCCGTTAGCTAAATCCTGGTTTTGCAGCAGAGTAACGGAATCATTTCCGACTTCCGCCGCTATCGGGCGCGTTATATCCAGCAGGGACTGCGGTGTCTCTCCCATGCTTGGTTGTTTGTCGTTAAAGTTCAAACCCTTGATGGAGTAGTACATCATGCGCTTGACCGCTTGATCCTGTTCTATCTGGGACAAACTGTTCGTTATGTATGTAGCGCCTGCGGTAACCGACGCAGTTCCATTGCTTGGGTTCATGACGTCGCAGCCCGACTTGACGCGAAGCGACTGGGAAACTGAGGCACCTGCGCTGGTTCCGCCGTTGGTATAGTTGTACGAGTTTGTGCTATTGCCGTATCCGCCGTAATCGGTCATGATCCAGCCATTGAAGCCATATTCATATCTGGCAAGCGTCGTGTTCGTGTCATAGTGTTGAGCCGCGTGAGGGCCGTTCACGTTATTGAAAGCATCCATGATGCCCCAGGGATTGCCAATATCGATCACATACTCCCAGTTCCTGCCATAAAGCTCGCGTAGCGCCCTTGTGGTAGTGTAAGTGGGTCTGTTGGATCTGCCAGTCTCCTGATTGTTCATCATGTAGTGCTTTATGCAAGCGCTCACGTTTTGGGTATTCATGCCTTTCACAACATACCCGCCAGTCATTCCTGACAGCATCGGGTCTTCCGCGTAATACTCGAAGTTGCGCCCGTTGAGGATGCTTCTGTGCAGGTTCATGCCTGGCCCAAGCATCATGTCAACGCCGAAGAACGCCATCTCCATGCCCCACGCCGTGCCGAGTTTTACATTAAGCTCCTTGTTCCATGTAGCCGCCTGGGCCATACCCGCCGGCCACCATGTCATGCGCCGCTCGTAGTTGTTGGTGGTAGTGCCGCCGCCGGAGGTAATGGATACTCCAACAGGTCCGTCGGGAGTAGCAGTACTCATGATTCCATAGCTGAGCAGAGAGCGGGTACCCCAAACAGAGCCGGGGATCTTGCCGCTAGAACCGTTGAGGAGGTTTGTTTTATCGCTAGCCGACAGTCTTGTGATAACGCTCGCTACTTTGTCGTAAACTACAGATGGAACAAAGTCGGTGTCGCCGTATACGCCATCGAGTCCGTTGACAGGGTGCGTGTCATGTTTGTACGTTATGCCGGGGACGTCGCTCGCGTAATTGCTGTCCCTCCATAGGATATACTCCGGATCGTTCTTGATGTCCCACAGCGTCTCAACCGTGGTGCTCACAGTCCAGGTAAACGTCGCGACGGAACTTGGGGCTCTCGTGCTGCTTGTTGCTATCGCCTTGACTGTAAAGGTTTGACCGTTTGTCGCGGTTGACGGCACGACGATCGGGCCGGTGTATGGTATCGAAGCCATGGTTGGATCCGGTATTGACGCAGCCGCGCCGATGCCGTACTCAACATAAAGCTTCATGTTGGTGTTCCAAGCTTCGGAACCAACAATTTGAAGGCCTTCGTTTCTGTAAACCGTGCCGCCGCTCGCAGGAGTCGCGTTGGTGAGAACAGTAGGCGCGGAGCAGGTCCCCGAAGCGGTTGTAACAGTCAGCATCGCCGCGTTGGAAACCCCTATTGTGCCTTCGCTGTCCGTGATGGCAACGCGATATTTGTACCCACTCATGCTAGTAGTAACCGAGGCTATTGTATACGAGATGCTGTCGGTAGCCGGCAGAGTAGTTGTTTGAACAGCGCTCCAAGTTTCCCCGTCGTCCGTACTCAGTTGCCACACAACTGTATACGGTGCCTCGCCTCCTCCAAAATAGGTGGTAAACGTGACGTTGGTGGCGGCTGAGGAGACGCTCATGTCGCCAATCTCAAAAATCTGGATTTCTGTTTCCGCCGCCATGACCGGCAGTACCGGCAATGCGGCAATGATCATGCATACGCAAATTAATAACGCCAAAACTTTTTTATTTCTTTTCATAGTCAGATCTCCTTTAAACGTTTTGAAAACAACAGGAGAAACAATAGATCTGATAACACACAAGCAACCATGGACGTAGTCTCCGTTTGTCCTACCACGCCCTTCGAGTTTTGGACAAAAGTTTCAAGTGTTGTTTTAGCGGATTTCCAGACACGCATCGTCAAGTTTTATTTTGAAATACTACAGGTATTGCTGTAAAAATTTGACTTGTTTGGCAAAGAAACGCCAAAAATCCGAACATCTCAACTTTTGACCCGGCTCCTGAAAATACCGGATGGTTGCCTAATGGCTTGCAGATTCCCCCATCCCTCCTTTATTATGTTGTGGGTTCGACTTTTACGGCAAACGATCGGCGCGGGTATTTATCGCCCTTCCCCCCCTTACAGTTCCAAGCACAACAACAATGTGTGACTATACCCGTAAAGAGGGCGATAACTACTTTTGTTTCCGCTACAAGCCCACCATGATTATCAACTAAAACGCATAAATAAAGGTTGCTCGGCGCGGCGCTCGATCCCTACATAAACGTCATCCCCTGGTATAATAACGTGGGTTATTTGTAGCTCCCCACATATTATTATCAGCTCAAGTGTTGAATAATACGGCTGATACGGTTTGTACTGTGAGTACAGATTGCATCTTATCAACAATTGGTCTTAAGTTCAAGTGTTATTGTGTGTCCTTTTGTGTTTTTTGCTTGAACTTTTCGTTTTACTTTTGTCGGTGTCCATTTTCTTGGGTACATTTTATTAGAGGGGGAATGTGAACCGTGTCGCGGAAAAAAGGTAAAGGTAAAGGCAAAGGCCAAGGCCAAGTAGCAAACTGCGACTTAAGCAGCAGTGACTATTCAGCGTTTCAGCGACGCCATGCAAGCTTAACTTGGGTCGGCGCGAAAAACACAGTTTTTCGCGCCGACCTTTTGTGATTTTATCCGTATATTGCCGTGACAGATGCAGGGCTTTTCTTAGCATTTCATTTCTTAGTAGTCCCTTAGTAGCCCTTAATAGCCGTAAATTACCTTTGCCTCCACCAATGGAACAAACGAATCTTTATCCCACAGAAAAGCTTTTACCTTCCAGGCGTCGCCGAAGTCATAATCGACGTTTATGGCCTGTCTGCCGCCTGTAAACGCAACATC
>WRNV01000158.1 GCA_009776445.1 Oscillospiraceae bacterium
CTGACTGTTACCCACAGTTGAGACTGGTGAGTCACGTGTCTGGGTTTATGCCGTATTGATCGAGNGCCATNCGGTAGCCTTGCGCCATTGCCGGCAAGCGCGCTAAACCGCGCCACATACATTTAGTNCCGGGATTGTCACGTTCACCTCTANTTATCCATCCGCCCATCTGCCCTATCCAGTGCATCGCCTGTTTAACGCTGGGAGNGGTCGCGGGGACTTTTTTAGTTGCCCATATGCCCAACACGCGCCATTCATCCTTGCTGAGGATTTGCTCGCAAGACTCGTCGGGTTTGTCGCGGCCGACCATAGTAAACCAGAAGACTCTCCANCCCACAACCAAGTCTATCGCAATGCACGACTGCAAACTGTCCGCGTCTGCCAGTCTACGGTCTTCTATTCGGCACCCGCTTTTNAGAATGCGATGATAAACCTCTATTCCCCAACGACGGCCATACCAGTTAAGCCTCTCGCAAGCCTGCTCAAAACTTTCCGTTCGTACCGATGTCAACAACATCCACTCGAGAGGTTCGCGAACTTCCTTGCCATAATCCGTCTCTCGGGCATACACCGCCCATACGTCTATTTCAGGAAATCCACTTCCGGCAGGCGGCTTGAGTTTTTCGGCGGAATGGCGTACCTCCAATTTTGCAGTGCGCCCCGCACGGGAACCGCGACGCGGCAACGCCACTTCCATTGTTCCAGCAACGGCAATTGCAGACATCTTTGTCCATAATTCCTCAGATGCTTCTCCGACAGCAGCTACTTTGCGCTTGCGCGACTGCTCGGAACGCACTAGAAACTCAGTCCCTTCAGGTGTTTGCGCCGCTTCATAGAACAGGTCGTATATGTCCGATTCACGGTCGCCTACACTTACTATCATCGTTTCAGGACACGCCTTCGCAACCTCCGCCGCCGCGCGATAACTCTCAAGCCATTTCCGGCTTTCCTTTTCTTCTATCGGTAATTGACGGCGTTTGGCTTTTCTGCCGGGTTCTTCCTCCTTGCGCGCCCAACATTGTAAATTCAGTAAACCAAGCGGTACGCCGTCAGTCGTAAACGCCATAGTGTCGTGAAGTTCAAATCCTACCGCAAGCCCGTTGCTTCCTATCGGGCCGGCGCCGTCAGGATCATGCGCCGTATAATTCAGCGACGTCGTATCCTGCACCGCAAGCACTACCTTGTGGGCGCGCACTCGGTCTATTGTCGATTCTATGTGCGGACGAAGCAAAGTCTGCATATTCACATTCCTGTTCTTAAAAAACCGGTACGCCGCCTTTATTTCGGCTTTCCGACCACCGCATGTCAATGGTATCAGCTCACCGGGCAACGCATGAAACGCTTTCGCAAGACGAAGCAACCGCGCCTTTAAACGCTCATCGTAAAACTCCACGCGGCCAAACTCTTCTTCCGCCCAGTCCAGACTGTCGAAACCTTCCGTCCGCTTCAGATTGCCAAGCGGCGTTTCCTCGCAACCGCAAAGTTCCTCTCGCCAATTGCGGCGTAAGGGATACAAATATATGGCTTTACTGCCAGACGACTCCTTCCCGTTCGGATATATGTTGCCTTCTCCCGCCGTCTCGCCTACTTGTATCCAATTCGACGCCTGATAGCATGTGCCAATATAGCGCACATTGTCAACAAATGTTTCCGCTAATACAGGCTCGTATCCATAGCGCTCTTGCCAGTCTTCACAAACGCGCTCAAGCGAAAGCCTTAATACATGCGACGCAAGGTTCTTTACGCGCACAGTCGGCAATATCAAAAATCGGCTGTTGCATACGACTTCATTCAGATGTCTGCGCCGCGCGCCTTCCGACCAGCCTATGTATTCATCTCGCGCTTTCAGCCGCCAAAGCGCTCCGCTGTACGACAGCGCTCCAACATACCCATACTCCGCACTTTCAACCAAATACCTTATCTGCGCTCCGCACAAAGGGCCTTTGCCAAGATAATGAAACCTCTCCATTAACTGGTTCCATATCCGTGAACTCCTGCTCTTACTGCCATTTACGGGTATTACTCGTATATCGCCAAGCGCCGGCAGCTCACATGATACCTCAGGCATTTCATGTGTAACTTCCTCGTTTTTATCGGCTTTTTCTGACTTTGGCTGAAAAAATCCCGACTGCGCATCCGGCAACATTATCATCCCGAGACGGTCAAGCTCCAGAAGCGCCTTGCGGCAACTCACCTCCTTGCTCTTACCGTTCACAGAACGCCAACCAAACTCTTCACACACCAACCGCGACAATCCGCGACGCGTCATTTCAGGATGCTCTAATATCATCCCCCTGATTGTTGATATGTCTTCTCTGCTAAATTCTCGTCCGCTCAATCTCATGCGGATTTTATAGCAAACTCCACCTCCAGTGTCAACTGTGTCCCAGGGTCAGATCAAGCAAGGCTGCCGTTGCCACAGTCCTTTCCTCGGCGAAGCACCAGGTTAACGTCACTGAACTATCGACAACGAAGGTCATTGACGCCCCTCGTTGACTAATTCTTTAATAGATATCCCATGCAAACTCAGACCCCGGCTGGCTTCCATAAGCGCCGTAGCCGCTTGTATGGCCTTTGCGCGATCAAAAGCAGGCTTGAGAGGCGCGAGTCGCGCGACAGCCTTGCCATGCCGGGTGATTATGAATTCTTCGCCAACGGCAACCTGATCAATCAACCCGCTCAAATTTTTTCCAACCTCAAACAACGCGATTTCATGCATAACAATCCCTGTTCATAGCTTGATTACAATCAAAATATTAATATGCGCTAAACGGACCGGCAAGCAGTCATGTTATTTGACGCAAAATTGTTGGATACCGAATAATGTCCAATTATTTAAGGGACACCATACTAGCCGAAACGCCGCCTGGAAGCGGCCGCTGCCCCGTAGTGATGGATATCGAACTTTAAAGGATTTCGCGGTATAATTTATCTTATGAAACGTGTCACCAGCGCGGTTTATACTTTTGAAGATTTGCGGCGGGGGGATTTCCTGTATGTGGATAAAACTGCGTTTATCCATGAATTGATTTCATCGCCCAAAGGGATTTATTTCCTCTCCCGTCCTCGCCGTTTCGGTAAATCGCTCACGATTTCTACGCTGAAGGCGATTTTTCAGGGCAAACGCGAGTTATTCGACGGCCTGAAAATTGACGGAATGGATTACGACTGGAAATCGTATCCGGTTATCCATCTGGATATGGGCGACCGCAGGTGCAATAACGCGGAGGCGTTGGAGCGTTCAATTAGAATAATTATCGAAGAAAACGCTCAAAACCTCGGCATTACACTGACGGAGGACAGGGCGCAGGAGGCTTTCAGGGAATTGATTCGAAAAGCGTCGAATGTCGCGCCGGTCGTGATATTGATAGACGAATACGACAAACCGATACTTGACAATATCGGCAAGCCTGAAGTCGGAGCCATCCGCGAGGAATTGGAGGCTTTTTACGGCGTCATCAAGACTACTGAACCCTGCCAGCGTTTTGTCTTCATAACGGGCGTAGCCAAATTCACCAGGGTTTCGATATTTTCGAAGCTCAATCACCTGACCGACATCACCATGAACGGGCGTTTTGCGACAATGTTCGGCTACACCCAGTACGAACTTGAAACGAATTTCGCCGAACATCTGACGGATGCCGCGCAAAAGCGGGATGTTTCGCGGCAAGAGCTTATCGCGCAAATGCGTCGCTGGTACAACGGTTATCGATTCGAAGAAAGCGCCGAGACGGTTTACAATCCCGTTTCGGTTGCGCAATTCTTTTTTAACGACGGCAAATTCAACAACTACTGGTTTGAGACCGGCTCGCCGGGTATTTTGTTTGAATTGTCAAAGAAGTGGAATTTCGATTTTGAAGACGCGCTTACCCAGCCCATTCAGGATTTGGCGTTCAGCCAATTTGACGTGGACAGGCTTTTGCCTCTGCCGCTTTTGATGCAAACCGGCTATCTGACCATCAAGGAAGCCGTTTCCGATCCCTTTATGGGCGCTGCGTATTATCTGGGTTTCCCGAATTTTGAAGTCGCCTCGGCGTTCACGATGTTTCTGCTGCGCGATTATTTGCCTGAAGCGGATCCGTTTACCTCGGTACAACGGTTGCGCAAGACGCTGTTTTCCGGCGACCACGAGGGGTTTATTGCGGAATTGAACAGTCTGCTGGGCGCCATACCGTGGCGGCTGCATATCAAACACGAATCTTATTACCACACGATTACTTATATGGCGATGCGTCTTGTGGGTTTGTCGGCGTCTGCTGAAGAACCGGTTCATTCCGGCGCGATAGATTCCGGAGTGACTGTCGGCGAGACGGTATATCTTTTTGAATTTAAGCTCGACAAAAGCGCGAACTATGCAATTGAGCAGATCAAAAATAAGCGTTACGCAGCGAAGTATTCCGCTTCCGGCAAGACAGTCATACTTTTCGGCGTCAATTTTAATTCAGAAAAGAGACAGATTGACGATTGGCGCGCAGAGCGATCCTGTTGCAAGGGGTGACAACGTGAAAAAACTGCCGATAGGGATACAGACTTTTAGCAAGATAATCGAGGGTGACTACGCCTACGCTGATAAAACACAGCATATCTATAATCTCATAAACAATGCGAGTTATTATTTCCTCTCCCGCCCGAGGAGGTTCGGTAAATCATTGCTGCTCGATACGATAGGCGAGGTTTTCAAAGGCAACAAGGAGCTTTTCAGGGGGCTGTGGATATATGGTTCCGACTACAGTTTCGAGAAGTACCCGGTAATCAGGCTCGACATGAGCAACATACCTAACGAGACGCCGGATATACTGAAAAACTCACTTATGAGAGAACTGAACCACCTCGCGAAGAAAGAGGACGTAGAAATAATCGGAGACGAACCGGCGGATCTGTTTAAGCGCCTGATAGAGTGCCTGCACGCGAAGTACGGCAAAAAGACCGTAGTTTTGATTGACGAGTACGACAAGCCGATAATCGACCACCTGTTCGAGATTCCGGCAGCCGAGGCCAACAGGATGGTAGTAAAGGGGTTTTACGGCGTACTTAAATCGATGGATCCGCATCTTAAGTTCACATTCCTCACAGGTGTGTCGAAGTTCGTGAAAACCTCCGTGTTTTCGGAACTCAATAATCTGACTGACATTACCATGGTAGAAAAATACACGAATATCTGCGGAATATCGGCCGATGAGCTTGACACGCTCTTTGGCGAACACATCGAGAGCCTGAGGCCGCTCAGGGCGTTCCAAAACTGCAACAATATTCACGACGAGATTATCCGCTGGTACGACGGCTACTCATGGGACGGCATTAACAGGGTGATAAACCCATTCTCGCTGCTCAGCTTATTCGTGCAGAAAAAGTTCGGCGCTTTCTGGTATGCGAGCGGAAACCCGAAGTTTCTAATCGACTTAATCAAGAAGAACCCCAATGAGTTCTTAAACCTAAAGACCTTGGAAATGACTGAGCAAACTCTTGACGCTGCGGATTTCAACAAGCTTGAGGCGAAGCCGCTCTTGTTCCAAACAGGCTATCTCACGGTAAAGGATGTCGTATACAATGGAGTTGCGCCCTCGTATATGCTTGAAGCGCCAAATTTAGAGGTCAGGGAAGCTTTCCACAAGAACATTATTGCTGCATTTACGGAAAGCGGCCACTCGGAGGCAGATAACTTCCATTTCGGAATGGGCAAGGCGCTCAGGGCGGGTGATTTGCCTAAAGCCCTCGATGCGTTGCGATCACTCTTCGCCTCGATACCTTACAACCTGCACGTAGAGGCAAGCTCCGAAAACCCCTGGGAACGCGGGCGGCTCGCCCGCATCTTCTTGAAAAATGCGGGCATGATGCCCGCGCTCCCAGCA
>WRNV01000159.1 GCA_009776445.1 Oscillospiraceae bacterium
CAACGATACCGCCGGCCTCCGCGCCTGTGTTGACGCCACCGGCTTCCGCGCCTGCGATGCCCCCCGCGCCCCCGTCAGCCTGCAGCCGCGTCCCTTTCCCGGCTGCCAGAACAACAGCCTTCAACCCCGAACTAAATCCACCATCTTGCAAACAGTTATCCCCCAAACCATACACGTGTCCTCGAAAACTCAAACGCCTTGCAAGGCCTTTCGTCTCACATATACCCGCCTCACGCCGGGGCGGTCGTCTCATTAATGCCGGCCACGGAATACTCAAACTCACGCAAATACGCCAAAATTCCCGAAAGCATCAACGCGGTGTTCTCCGAACACGACGAAATAAGGTTCATCCGCGCGCCGCTTTCCTTTGGAATCATCTCCGTCACGGCATCGACGGAAAACGTGTCGTCATACACAAGCCCGCCGGAAACGCTCCAAATAATCAAACCGTAGCCATTGAGCAGCCCCAGCGACGTTCTCGCTGACGCGGCCTCGCTGAGCATAACAAGAATCGTCTTCACCTTCGTCGCCTCATAAAGCAGCATCGACGTCATCTCATATTCACGATAAGTCCCCTGCTCCAGCCAGATGCCGATAGCATGGCCATCCGCAGCGATCTTGCGTATCAAGCCCGCGTCCTTCCTGATGTCCGCAGCGCTCACAAAGAAGCAAAATCTATAATCCGATGCGGCATTCGCATCGAGCAGCTCAAATATGACGTCGGTCCCTCCGTCAGCAATGCCATAAAAGCTATGATAGACAGTGACATCGCTGTAGATGGGCGGCGGCTCGACGGAAGGAGGCGTATATGTGGGCACGCCTGGTGAAACAGTCGGCGGCTGCGGCGACGTCGGCGAAGTTGTCGGCGGCGACGGCGAGGTTGAAATTGAATAATATTCATTATACGCCGATTTCAGCGACTCTCTGTAAAACCCGACGAATGTCCTGTCATTGAGGCCCTCCCTGGAGCGAATCCTGATTATGTACATCTGCTCCTGCGGAATGATGTCGCGGCCCACCTCGGGAAACGTCAAGGTCAAATCAAAAAACTCGCACACCTGCCGCAACGGCACATAGAACCTTCCGCCCACCTTCCTCGCGGCAGGCCAAGGCAGCACGTTCCCATCCTGGTCCTCCGCAAGACCGCGAGCGGTATAAAAATCGACATGCCTGTTGCTCCCCCTATAAATCCGCACGCGATCAAGCTCATCGGAAGCGGCCGACCACACCTCAGCCTCGCCAAAAACTGAATGTGGGACAAGGATATCGCCGCCTGAAATATATGGCATCGTGGTTTCGTTAAACGGCAGCAGCGTGTCGTTGACCGCCAAAAAATAAGGCGGCATCGATGACCGCGAAATCGCGGGCACGACAGCAGCGATAACTATGAAAATTGTGATGATAATTGTTAGAACAACGATGAAAATCTTTCTCATGTGCCACAGGCGCCTCCCATAGCATTTCTTCGCATGACATTTCTTTGCATGACATCTCTTCGCTTGGCATTTCTTCACATAGCATTTCTTCAAGGAACGCGAGACAAAAGGCCGATGCTCCTGCCATTCTACCACACGCACCCTCCATCCCGCAACCCCAAGACGAACCACATAACAGATAACCCGCCAATGCCAACAGATTGAGGTGTTATCTCGTCTATCCTGTGTAGGGGCGATTATCAATCGCCCATATTCCTGTGTATGGGCGATTATCAATCGCCCATATTCCCTGTAGCGGCGATTATCAATCGCCCATATTCCTATGTAGCGGCGATTATCAATCGCCCATATTCCTACGTAGCGGCGATTATCAATCGCCCATATTCCCTGTAGCGGCGATTATCAATCGCCCATATTCCTACGTAGGGGCGATTATCAATCGCCCATATTCCTACGTAGCGGCGATTATCAATCGCCCCTACCCCACATAACTATTGACAACAAACAGCAACAGACGTATAAATATAGATATGGGGTGAGTAAGCCGGGCAGCCGCGTGGGAACGCCGAAAGGCCTCCCACGAGGAAAGTCCGGGCTCCACAGGGCAAGGATAACGGGTAACGCCCGCCGAAGGCGACTTCAGGACACAGTGCAACAGAAATAAACCGCCACGAAGCATCATAGGAGCTTGGGGCAAGAACCCAAAGAGCCCGCATTCCGGCGAGGCCGAAACCGAGCGCTCTGGCCATTGCCCCAGGCTCTTATGACAACAACGTGGTAAGGATGGAAAGGCGAGGTAAGAGCTCACCCGGCGGCTGGAGACAGCCCGCCGCTGTAAACTCTATCCGGAGCAACACCGCGGGAGAGCGCACAGGCCGGCCCGGCCGCTCTCAGGAGGTGGCTTGAGCCTATCGGCAACGATAGGCCTAGATAGATGGCTGTCCAAGACAGAATCCGGCTTACAGGCTTACTCACACCCTAATTGGGAGGTTTATTGGACACTTAATGCGATATAATTGTATTGTATACGGGGACTTCATCAATAAAATGAAAACGGAGGTCATTATCAATGGCAACACCAAAATCTGTTGAGGAGAAAGTTGAAGACCGTGCAAAGCAATGGCTTATATCATATAAGTGCAAATTCTTTGCAAAGACGGAGAGCATAAACCCAGAAATAGATGCCGCTATGAAAAGTGCTCCATCAAAAAAAGGTGGGCTTGGTGGCAACTATCCCGATATTCGTTTGCTATTAGAATCGTCCGCAAAAATCTATCCAATAATAATTGAAGTTAAAGGAGCAAAGGGTAAATTAGTTAAGCTTAACGCCAAAAATGAAATAGAAAACAAGACTCAAAAAGGCGAGCCCAATTATAACAATATTGACGGTTTTGCAGTTAATGGCGCAGTACATTATTCCCAAGCACTTATCAACTATACCATGAGTTACAACGATGTCATCGCGATTGGGATAAATGGATATATGGAAGCTGGTGCGCTCACGACAGAATTAGGCGTATACTATATATCAGCAGATAATTATTCTGTTCCAAAAAAAGTCGGCGAGTTTGCAGACCTATCTTTTCTTGCCCAAGAATCTTTTCATAATTTCATTAATCAAGTTGAGCAGCTAAAACTCACTCCGGAAGAACTAGATATACAAAGCCGAAAAATAGAAGAACAAATTGAAATCAGCCTTAAAAACCTTAATCAATCCATGCAGGATGATTTGCAAATATCCGTAGGTTCTCGTGTCGAGCTTATAACCGGTATGATAATGGCCGGACTTGGCGTGGATAATAAAGTCGCGCCACTAGAAATATCAGACCTAAAAGGTCAAACCGGCAAGGAAACCAATGATGGTAAAATCATAATAAGTAGAATTTCTGATTTTCTGACTGAACGTGAATTGCCACAGGAAAAGAGAGAGATGCTAATCAATGATCTTTCCAGGGTTTTTATTCATTCCGGACTATACAATCCACACAATGGAGAAAGCAAGTTAAAAACGGTTTATTCAAGAGTAAAAACAGAGATAATTCCAATATTCGTTTCCGCACATCATCTTGATTTCACTGGAAAGTTATTCAATGTATTGAACGAATGGGTGGATATCCCTGATTCCGATAGAAATGACGTTGTGCTAACTCCTCGCTATGTTACATCAATGATGGCAAAGCTCGCAAAAGTCGACCGCAACTCATATGTATGGGATTATGCCGCAGGATCAGCTGGTTTTTTAATTTCAGCAATGAACCTTATGATAGAAGATGCGAAAAGACACATTAAAAGTCCGGATGAATTGGATCGTACTCTAACGCATATAAAAATGAAGCAGTTGCTCGGAATCGAAAAACGCCCTGACATTTATTTGCTTGCGGTGTTGAATATGATAATTATGGGAGATGGTTCGTCAAATATCCTACATAAAAACTCACTAACCGATTATAGTGGCAATTATGAATGGGGCGATGAAAAAGACAAACCATTCCCCGCAAATGTGTTTTTACTCAATCCGCCATATTCAGCAGAAGGTAAAGGTTTCATCTTTGTAAAGAAGGCCTTGAGTAGAATGAAAAGCGGAAGAGCAGTAATACTTGTTCAAGAGAATGCAGGTTCCGGAAACGGTCTGCCATTCACCAAAGACATATTGAGCGGATATAGTGTTGCTGAGAAAAATGACCACGGCATTGAAGTGACTAAAAGTTATCCTGGCAACACTCTCGTTGCTAGTATTCATATGGCCGATGTCTTTCGAGGCAAGGCAGGCGTGCAGACAGCCGTGTATGTCTTTGAAGTCGGAAAAACACACGATGAAAAGCAGCTCGTTAGATTTATCGATATGTCCAATGATGGTTATACGCGCCAGAATCGCCGTAGATCAAAGCTCGATGTCAATCTTCGCAATACTGACCATGCATTTGAGCGCTATCAGGAGGTTGTTGACTTAGTCAATTATGGCAAGAATTATCTTCGATATTTTACAGAAGATGAGTATATTGAAGACACTATCTCTCTTGATGGAAAAGACTGGACGTTCTCGCAGCACAAAAAAATTGATACCATACCTTGTGAATCGGATTTCATGAAAGTAATTACTGATTACCTGGCGTGGGATTTAGGGCGTGTTCTGAAAGGTGAACAAGATGACTAATTATAAGAGCTACAAATTAACTGACATATTTAGTATTAAAAACACCAAATGTGTTTTGTCGAGGGACATTATCGAAAAGAGCGGAAAAACTCCTTATTTAACGGCAAGCCAATCGAACAATGCAGTTGGCGCTTATGTTAATTATGACGAAAAATATCTTGACAAAGGCAATTGCATTTATATTGGTGGCAAGACCTTTGTTGTCTCATACCAAGAAAGAGATTTTTACTCTAATGATAGTCATAACCTAGTGCTGTACTTAAAAAACGAACACAAAAAGACAAAAGAAAACCAGTTATTTATGGTTGCTGCGATAAAAAAATCCCTTGGAACCAAATACTCGTGGGGTGACAGCATTTCTCATACAAAAATCCAAACGGACACTGTTTCTCTACCTGAAGACAATAACGGAGAACCAGATTACGATTTTATGACAACGTATATTCGAGAGCTTGAACTATCTAAAATAAAAGAACTTGAAAATCATTTAAAAGCTATTGGATGGACTGATTGCCCTCTTACTGAAAAAGAAGCAGAGTTTCTTAACAATTATCGAAAAGTTATGGTTTATAAGCCTTTCAAGATAGAGTCTATTCTAGAATGGCAATCTCAAAGAGAAATTAGGCCTATTGACATCGACAAATATCGAACTGTTGATGGAAAAAAGTATCCATTCTATGGTCAAGCTACACTAAACAATGGCATCATTTCCTATCTGCCGTTAACAGATAGTGTTTTAAATAATAAATCCGGCAAGCCGACGATACTAGTGCATTCGAATAATCAGAACATTGTTTACGTAGAAACACCGTTCTATTTAAAAGATGGTCATGGGGCAACAAGCGTGTTACAGGGAGAGTATTTAAACAGAGAAAATGCTTTGTTCATAATCACTTGTATAAAGAAAGTAATAACGAGTATTTATTCTTACAATGAAAAAGCAACGAAAACTGCATTAAAAAACACGATTATACAGCTTCCGGTCGATGACGATGACAAGCCTAACTATGATTATATGGCGTTTTATACCAATATTCTACAAAAGCTTGCAATAAAAAATATGATTGATAGGCAAAAAAGAGAGCTTAGAGCTTGAAGCATGCAGCAATAATGACATCTGAATGCTTTCACCCGCGCGCCCCATGCTCCCTGCGTCGCCCGCGCACCCCATGCTCCCTGCGTCACCCGCGCGCCCTATGCTCCCTGCGTCGCCCGCGCACCCCATGCTCCCT
>WRNV01000160.1 GCA_009776445.1 Oscillospiraceae bacterium
GAACGCTGTACGCAGTCGAAGCGAAGTCGATACCCCCTTATCGCTTAGTTGTCTGAAGTGGGTTTGGGTCAGTTGGCGTCAAGTGCATACCCAGGTAACACCTTTTCACAACAAACGCACACGGCATTGACAACGCGCTTATTATGATGTAGTATCGGATAAACCGTTTACAAAATGGAGGGCGTTATGCTTAAAAATACGGAAAAGACGATGGACAAAATCACTGCGCTGTGCAAAGGAAGGGGCTTCATATTCGCCGGCAGCGAGATATACGGCGGCCTTGCTAACACTTGGGACTATGGCCCGCTCGGCGTCGAACTCAAAAACAACGTAAAACGCGCCTGGTGGCGGAAATTCGTCCAGGAAAACCCATACAACGTAGGCCTGGATTCGGCAATCCTGATGAACCCGAAGGTTTGGGAAGCGTCGGGGCACGTTTCGACGTTCAACGACCCGCTCATCGACTGCAAAGGCTGCAAAATGCGCCACCGCGCCGACAAACTCATCGAAGAGTGGAACGCGCAAAACAGCGTTTCAGACGTCGCCGTTGAGGCTATGAACGAGGAAGAACTCATTGCGTATATACGCGAAAAAGGCGTCAAATGCCCATATTGCGGGAAGGCGGAATTCACTGAAATCAGAAAATTCAACCTGATGTTTAAAACGTACCAAGGTGTCAACGAGGACACTGCCGCGCAGATATTCATGCGCCCGGAAACAGCGCAAGGCATATTTGTGCAGTTTAAAAACATCCAGCGCTCGACACGCAGAAAAATACCATTCGGNGTNTGCCAGATCGGCAAATCGTTCCGCAACGAAATTACGCCNGGGAACTTCATATTCCGTACGCGCGAGTTTGAGCAAATGGAGCTTGAATTCTTCTGCGAACCGGGGACGGATCTTGAGTGGTTTGACTACTGGAGAACATTTTGCCGCGACTGGCTGCTATCGCTCGGGCTGCGCGAGGAGAATCTGCGGCTGCGTGACCACGCGAAAGAAGAACTCTCGCACTACTCCAACGCGACGACGGATTTCGAATTCCTGTTCCCATTCGGGTGGGGCGAGCTTTGGGGCGTCGCTGACCGAACGGATTTTGACCTTAAGGCGCACCAGGAGCATTCGGGAGAGAACATGGAATATTTCGACCAGGAGACAGGCAAAAAATACATTCCGTACGTAATCGAGCCCTCGCTCGGCGCTGACCGTATGCTGCTATCCTTCCTGATCGACGCCTACGACGAAGAGGTCATAGACCAGGAGAAAAACGACGTCCGTACGGTACTTCGCCTACATTACGCGCTATCGCCGATTAAATGCGCCATCCTGCCGCTATCAAAAAAACTCTCGCCCGCCGCTGGGGAGATATACAAAGCGCTTCAAAAGGAGTTTATGGTAGACTATGACGACAGCGGATCGATCGGAAAACGTTACAGACGCCAAGACGAGATTGGCACGCCGTTTTGCGTGACGTACGATTTTGAGTCTGAAAACGACAAATGCGTAACAGTCCGCGACAGGGATACCATGTCGCAAGAGAGAGTCGCAATCAGCGACCTGGCTCCGTATCTATCAGAAAAACTAGTGTTTTAGGGGAATTATTATGAATGCTCAAAAAGAATCCCGGAACCTCAAAGTCGTTGCGGAGAGCATACGGCTAGTCACGCTCCAAACATTATCGAACGTTGGGTTTGGGCATGTGGGGGGCGCGATGTCGATCGTTGAAACGCTTGCCGCGCTCTACGGAGGCGAACTGAGGTGCGACCCGGGAAACCCAAAATGGGAAGGCAGAGACAGGCTTGTAATGTCGAAAGGGCATGCCGGACCGGCGCTCTATGCGACGCTGTGCCTGCGCGGGTTCTTTCCGAAAGAAAAACTCCTTGAGCTCAATCAAGGAGGCGGAAGCCTGCCGAGCCATTGCGACATGAATAAAACGGTTGGAATAGACATGACGACAGGATCGCTGGGGCAGGGGATGTCTACCGCAATCGGGATCGCGCTGGGTGCTCGCCTTGCCGGCACAGGTGCGTATACGTTTTTGATCCTTGGCGATGGCGAGTGCAACGAAGGCCAGGTCTGGGAAGGCGCGATGTTCGCGGCGCACAATAAACTGGATAATCTAATTGCGTTCGTGGATTGGAACAAACAGCAGCTCGACGGCTTCGCGAGAGACATTATCGACATGGGCGACATCGCGGAAAAATTCAAAGCGTTCGGCTGGCGCGCGCAAACAGTTTACGGGCATGACCCAGGATTAATTAAAGCCGCGATAATAGAAGCGAAAAACTCCCACAACGCGCCAAGCGCGATCATACTAGACACGGTGAAAGGGTTCGGCTGCGATTTTGCCGAGGGCATAGCCGCCAATCACCACATGAATTTCACGCAGGATCAGATCAGCAAAGCTATCAAAAAAGCGGAGCTCAGGCTTGAAGAAGCCAAAGCCGCCGCGAACGCGAGATAGGGGGCGCGCTATGTTTAAAGTAAACGAAAAAATAGAAAAAAGCTCTCGCTTGATGCGCGACGTATATTGCGAAACCCTTATTGAGCTTGCGGTTGGAAACGAGAACATTGTCGCTCTGGACGCCGATCTTGTCAGCTCGTCAGGCATGAAGCCGTTTTTCTCAAGATTCCCTGACAGGGCGTTTCAATGCGGGATCGCTGAAGCAAACATGATTGGCATCGCGTCCGGACTATCCTCGATGGGGAAGATACCGTTCGCGCACTCCTTCGGCTGCTTCGCCTCGCGCCGCGCATGCGATCAGATAATGGTTTCCGCCGCCTATGCACGGCAGAATGTGCGCATCATAGGCACCGACCCCGGGATAACAGCCGCGTATAACGGGGGGACACACATGCCGTTTGAAGACATGGGTGTTTTGCGCTCGATACCAGGGATCACGCTCATCGAATTGACCGATCCCGTCATGCTCAAAGATATCGTTACGCAGCTAACAAAATTGGTGGGCGTATTTTATCTGAGAATGGCGCGCAAAAACGTGGCGGCAGTCTACCAAGAGGGATCAGAATTTGAGATAGGCCGCGCAAACGTGCTCAAAGACGGAAGCGACGTCACNATCATAGCCAGCGGGATAATGATTTATGAAGCGCTGAAAGCNGCGGATATCCTCAAATCGGAAAACATATCCGCAATGNTCGTGGACATGTTCACATGGAAGCCGATAGATACGGAAATGGTCAAGCGTTGCGCCACAACAACAGGGGCGATTGTTACCGCTGAGAATCANAATATAATTGGCGGGCTTGGCTCGGCTGTATCTGAAGCGGCGGCGCGGTCGTTTCCTGTTCCGATCGAGATGGTCGGCGTCCAAGACAGGTTCGGCCAAGTTGGTACAGAAGATTTCTTGCGCGAGGAGTATAACCTTACGGCGCGGGATATAGTGGAAGCCGTGAAGCGCGCGGTCGCGAGAAAATGACCGCCGAGGCGCCGGGCCCTCAGGGCCAGCATGCGCGATTACAAGCATATCTAAACCAGAATCCACGCGTCGCTATAGCTTTTTCCGGCGGCGTGGATTCTTCGTATTTGCTTTACGCGGCGAAAATCGCCGGATGCGATGCTAGAGCTTATCTCATAAAAACGCGCTTCCAGCCGCAATTCGAGATAGCCGACGCGAAGCGCCTAGCCGAGACGCTGGCAATACCGCTGACTATCGGTGAGCTTGACGTTTTAAGCTACCGGGATATTGCGCAAAATCCGCCGGATCGCTGCTACCATTGCAAAACAGCGATCATAACTAAGCTATGGGAACTGGTTCGCGAGGATGGTATCGACGTCCTGTGCGATGGGACGAACGCGGACGACGACGAAACCGACAGGCCGGGCATGCGCGCCCTGCGGGAAAATGGCGTCGTCTCACCTTTGCGCGCTTGTGGTCTTAGAAAAGATGATATCCGCCGCCTGTCAAAGCAAGCGGGTTTGTCTACGCATGACAAACCCGCCTACGCATGCCTTGCGACTCGCATCCCGACTGGAACTACGATAACGGGAACGCTGCTTGAAGCGATAGAACATGCGGAAAACGTCTTATTCGACATGGGTTTTACGGATTTTCGCGTCCGGGTGATCCCGGATAAGCAAGACGACAACAGCGCTGTTGCTGAAACTCGGTTCATTGCGCGTATACAGGTGCGCGCAAGCCAGTGGGACGCGGCGGCGTCCCAACGCTCGGAGATACTGGCAGCTCTTCGCCCAGGCTTTAGCGGCACAGTACTAGACATGGAAACGCGATGATCCTTGGTGGCCGCAAATCTTAATAAAAGTTTAACTAATTTGTAATCCTCTCAAAATCCCCGCATGTTATACTATGATTGGCATAAAATCTCATTGGAGGGAATAACATGAAAAAAAGCGTATCGATCCGACTAATCTGCCTTGTCGTGGCGCTCGTGGCGCTGGGAGGCGCAGTGGCGTTTGCAGCGGTGATGGGTTCGCCGTACGAAACCTTGAAAAAAGCGGCGCTTGACGCAGTGACATATCGAAACGTCACGGCGGCGACCGAAACAACGATAACGGTCAATGGCATGGTTGAAAATCAGCAGAAATCATACAGTGTATCCGGCGACGAAGCCAGTCTGGAGTATCACTTCGATGATGAAGGGAACATCATCGGGTTTTATTACACCGACAACCGTATCGACGTATCTCGCGGATACACGCAGGAAGATGGCGTCGAATGGTACACCTGCAATATTCGCCCTGCCCGATCAGGAATGCTTAATCGTTATGGTAGCAGCTTCGCGATGCTCTCTCCTGAAGATCGTGATTCCGCCCAGATGCGCTTTTTTGAGCTATTAGCCGACGCGCTCGTTGGCGATCTGAAAAACAACGTCACAATGAGTTCCCGTGACGGCATACGGTTGATCCAAGGCACATTGACCGAAAGCCAGGTACCGGAGCTTATCAAAGCTGGCCTGGACGTAGTGGCTGAGCAGTCAGGCGGGTTTTACCTCGACAATGACCGCAAAGTCAGCTTTGACGGTACAGTGTACGTGTATGAAAACATAACCATATATCAGGGCGTGAAAACCGTCACCACATGGAAGCAGCCTGTCCGCCGCATGACAACGGAGGAAAGCGAGGCGCTGGAAAACCAAACATTCTATAGCGGTGAATACAACGGTAAATCGTTTTATGGTTTTACCGACATTGATGGGATCATGTATATAAACTCTGAACCAGCGCAGAATATCGGTCAGAACGAAACGCCGACTACCCGCGCGGACTATGAATCCGCCGATCCTCTGGAAGTTCCTATGAAAAACATCGAAATTAACTATGTACATGGGGAAGCTGAAGTTGACGCGGACGGAAACCTTTTGAGCGTCGAAGTAACCAGCGCGGTTACCATGACTGACATTTTTGGCGCCGTCAATAAAATTGAACTCAAATTCGCCGCTGAATTTTCCGATATCGGCACGAGCGCGCCCGTCTGCCCGATATCCGGCGTCGAGCAGTTGTTAACGCCGGAATACTTAAAAACCAATTTTGGAGACGAGGAGTATTTTAGCGTCTA
>WRNV01000161.1 GCA_009776445.1 Oscillospiraceae bacterium
GTTTACCGTTACCGTCTGGCTAGCTACAGAACTGTTGGGGCGTCCCGATATGTTCGCTATAGCTTTTACTGTCACGCTACTTGTTACTTTAAACGGGGTTGTGTACCGTGTGCTGGATGTCGTGGGAGTCCCACCGTCTGTTGTATAATAGATTGCCGCGCCGCTGCTCGCCGAAATGGTGATCGTCTTGCCCCCAACATAGCTCGATTGCGTGATTGCCGGGGCAGCTGGCGCAGACGTAGCAGCGGAATACTTCGGCCAGTAAGTATTTTTTGCGGTATTGCCTCTAGTATTTGAGCTGGTAGCTCTGCTTGCGGGTATCTCAAAATAATAGCACCAGCGATAACCGGCATTATACGCTCCAGTCGCGCTATTGGGAACTGATGAAGATTTCAGATATGATAATACGGAAGAATTGTAATATGTTTTAAGTTCATAATTAAGGTAATGAAGCTGCCCAGTCAATGTTGTGTAAGTATAACCGTTTTTTTTGCACCAGTCTTTCAGTCTTGTAAACCGAGTGTTATGCCACTGGCATATTCCATAGCTGGTTCCACCGTCGCCCAAAGCAGTAGGCTTAAAACCTGATTCTGCATGAATGTTCGCCAGTACACCGCAGGCAGCGGCTACATTCAAGCCCATCGACCCTATTAGATAATCAAAAATGGTTTGCTCGTTGGTAGCGTTTATCTCAATTTGAGGAACATCTAGATATTCGATGTCAACTGCTCCAACAAGTTGTGCCACAGTGGTACTTGTAGGATTTCCATTATAATCGAGCAACGAGGCATATAGAATATCCCCGACTATGTATATGCCATACACCGGCCTATCGTCAATGACTGCAATAGTTTTGTCTTCATATTGGCGATAGAGTATGTCTTCAGCGACATTGAGGTAATAAACACTTCTACCGAATGANATACTCTTTCCAATTGTTTCCTCTGCTTGATTTTCNTGTTGAGCAGCCAGTGCAGCCTCCGGTACCATGCTCAGAGCAAAAGCAAGAGCCAATAAACATGTGAGTATCAAGCGAATTCTTTTGATTAGCATTGTTTTTTTCCTCCTTAAACTTGTTTTTTTGATATGTGANTGTTTGGGATAAACTACCTCGNTAATAAATTGTAAATCATCTGCGCCATTGTTGCGCGATCGCAAATGAGCTTTGGTGAAAGTCTGTCGTTGCCTGTTCCATCAACCATTCCCGCTTGTAGCAAGGCTTCAATAGCTTCTTTTGCCCATGCAGCAACTGTATCTGAATCTGTAAAGTTGGACAGGGTTTTCCCATTTTCGGATTTAAAAGGCGCTTCACCGATTTTGGATAATGTCCTGTGAAGCAGCGTGAACATTTCTTCACGAGTAATCTGTAGTTCAGGCGCGAATTTGTTATTTCCTACACCTTCAGCAATGCCATATTTCTTTGCAGTAGCAATATATAGCGCGTATGCTGCGGCGCTGTCAATGTCCTCAAAGTTTTCGGTCGCTGTGGGGTCAGGTTCTACACCATATGCTCTCATCAGTGAGGCGGTGAACTCCCCGCGTGTAACTTCTTTTGTTGGGTCAAGTATGTTTTCAGCTAAGCCAACAATCAGGTCACGTGCAGCAACAAACTCAACAGCATTTTTCGACCAAGCAGGGGCTTTATCTATATCTGCATAGGTTTTCTCGCTGTGTTTGATTATGAACTTGGATAAATGTTTTACAGTGAAGACAACTGTNCCGTTTCGATAATACCCGCGCACCAGCGATAATGTGTTGTCCATATTAAGGCAGCACACTATGATAGCGTTTNGGTTTTCGTCTTTTCCGAGGTTGTAAGGAACTACGATNACTGCTTTTCCGCCCTGAAATTCTGTGATTTGTTTTTCTCCAATTGTTATTGTGACGTCATATGCCGGGCAATTTCCAACGACATCTTTTTGCTTGTCAGTTAGATCTACAACATCCACGAATGATACGGTCACTACAACATCGCCGCTTCCTGATTGTGATATTGCTTCGAGAGCGCGCGCATCTAACGTGATGTTGGCAATTGGGGTTTCTGCAGTAAAACTGTCTCCAGCTTTTAGTATGTCCTCAAAAGCTGTTGCGGTAATAGTAGCATTATACGATGAGTTTCCATCGGGTTTTCCCTCAACAGGCAGTAGCGGCGGTGTACTAGTATTTCCGTTCACGTTCGCGCCGGTAATAATTTCTGGCGCATTTAGAGAATCCGCAACGCCACGGCTACGGTAGGCATATTCTATATTGTTAGTCACAGTAGAGGCTACTGAAATGCTGACAGCCGCAGGTTGTACCAAACTTTCCATTTCCTCAATCGTCACTAAACGTATGGAATTGCTATTTAGGTTTGACTGCGATTTCCCTTCCCGAAATGCAAACCGTATGCTTGCAAGTGTTTGTTCAGCATTCTTAATGCAATCAAATGTGAACTCAGGGTGTCCAAGCTCAATAGTCACGTAGCCAATGAAGCTGTTTGAATTCCGGGAGGCTCTCACATCAATGACCGCGTCTTCATACACGCCAGGACAGGCCGCCGACGGCATTCCACTCAGAGTTTCTGTGAGCGTATAGTCTGCGCCAGTACCGGAATATCTCATTAGTTGCAATAATGTGTTGTCGTAAGCAAGTCGAATCCCGGAACTACCCCTTAGTTGGATCCCGGCGTCGTTTGCCATGAATCTCCAGTCTACAGAAAGCGTAGATTTCCCATTCATTGTTTCAGGGGTCGCTACCACGCTAATTGTAAACGCGGGATTCGGAACAACGGCTATCGTCGATGTTGATAGCATCAGGAATACAATTGCCACAGAGAATATGAAAGTTAGTATTTTCATAGAGATGCTCCTAAGTATTGAGTTATAGTCGCTGTGTCAGGGGTGCGGGCAAAAAGCCCGCACCCCTGAGCTTAATATCCAATTACTACTGCGCCTTTATTATAGTTTATAAGCTGCCAGAGAATGTTTAGGTCAAGCTGATTGATCTCGCCGTCGCCATTGAGGTCACAGCGCGGATCAGCTCCCTCGGATACCCGTTTGTTGTAGTTGGTTGGCTGCCATAACAGATTCAAGTCCGCCTGGTTTATCTCACCGTCCCCGTTGATGTCGCCACATAGCAAAGTAATAAGGCTGACAGCGGAATTTGTGCTTCTGGTCAGGTCAACATGGTCGTCGTCAACCACAATGTCATTAATAGTAAACTGTGTATGTGCGCCTTTGTTGATTTCCAGCGTGTAGACCCCGGCAACAACGCCTTCAAAGGCGAATGCTTGCTCCTCCTGTCCAATTCCTGTTGTCTCTGGGATGGCGGTGATGTACATCTGTTCTCCATTCTGCAACAGTCTGAGCGTCGTCTCAACGGTTGGGTTGTATGATTTCACGATGCCGTAAAGCCTGTAACCATCGCCATCCGGGGTAATCACCACAAAGGCTACGGTGCTATCTATGTGTACTGTATTTCCACTTGCATCTTTTGCGATTGGCGTTATCGTGATTTGATATTCTCCCGGTTGCGCGTTGGAATTCACTTCAAACCTAATTGTTGTAAGCAGGATATCGTCATCGTCATCTTCGGCGATGGAGAGCAATCTTGAAACATTCGCAATCTCAAGACTTCCGCCCGCAGGCTGGCTTATTCGAGTCAAAACGCCAGGATCGTAATTGAGCGAAAGTTGCATACTATCAATCCCCACGAGGTCCGAGATATACACAGGGATGTCAACAATATCTCCTGGCTGTGCTGTTGCGCCCTCCGCAAAAACCATAGCCATATAAGAATCCGGTGGTTCTACAGCTTCAAGATCAACATATAGCACGTCGACGACAACAATTTCACTACTGTTCATGCCGTCCTTGACAGCCATGACGGTCAGACGCACATCCTCGGTAATCACGATGGGCTCATCGTCTGAATAGATATTGGTAAACCCAATGGGCAGCAATAAATCGTCGTCCTCATAGAGGTCGTATGCGCCGTGGTCGTCTTCACAGCAACCCTCGTCGACACCGCTAGGCCACAAGCCGTATTCTGTTTCGCCGCCCGCGTAAACAGCGCTGTCGGCAACGGACGCCAAGCTCTCGACGTTATAATAGATTGTCGCTTCAGGCGTCGAACTCTTTATAATGATAACATCCACAATATCATCTTCAAATTCAACGTTCGGCCCCTCTACCGTACGGGCATACTGGAAAATGGGGGGGACTGTCAGGTCGCTGGTAACTTTCCACCACGCGACGTCGGTTGACCACCCGGCAAAAACCAGATCGTCGGATGATATGGATCCGGGCGGGATGGCGGCTGCGCCATGGGCGACGGCCTGAGCCGATACCTCGTTGCCGTCCTGGTCCACAAAGGTAACGATGTATTTCGCGGTTTCCCAATCAGCAATTATCAAGGTATTGCCGGTTACAACATCATCAGCGGATACCGATTGCTTGACATTTCCAACTAAAGTGTACCAGCCCTTGAAAATCTTGCCCTCCGCCTCCGGGGTCGGCAGCGTCCCAAAAACGTCGCCAGAAGCGTAAGAGTTCATTTCCACGGTGTCGTTTGCGAAGTCAACCAGCACAACCACATAGCTTTGTTCCATAAATTTTGCGGTTATCACTAAGTCGCTGTACACGTTTGTCGTGTAATCATCCCAGCCTACGAACGTGTATCCGGCCTTCTGCGGGGCAGCAGGCACAACAGCCGTGCCGCCTTCAGTCACGGCCTGGCTGGACAGCTCAACGCCGTCGGCGACGAATATCACGGTGTATTCAGGCTTCGGCGCTTCTATAATATCCACGTTGATGATCCTTGTCGCGCCTTCCAGCGCCAGCGCCACGATAAAGTCGCCTGTGTTCGCGCTCGGGTCTTCTTTCGGTTTGAAATCAAAGCTATAGGCGTTGCCTTCGCCGATCACGGTCTGTCCGACATACTGGAGTTGTTCCGCAGTCGGATCCGTATTGGTCCTCTGGTAAACCAACACCGTAGCCTTATGCCCCGAATAGTCAGCCACAAGGCCGTCCAATGCTCCGGTCGATGAATATGTCTGGCCTGTCGTGTCCTCCGTTCCCGCAGCCGGGTCGCCCTGTATTACCTTGTTTCTATATTGATACAGCGTCCTTGTCTCGGTTTTCGTCTGCGCAGCGGGGACCGCCAGCGTCCTGATTTCCGTGTCCCTCAACGGCATATCCGACAAGATCCCCGCCGGAGCCCCGGCGTCCCTGTCCTTCCACTCCGACCAATCGCCGTATTTGTAGAAATAGTAGGTGTAGGTAGAGTCTTTGTAACGGTATTCGTAGTAGTCGCCGCCGGTTTTTGTCTGGCGGGTGTCTACCCAGTAGTAATAGGGGCTGCTTCCGTATCTCCTGCTGACATTGATCCTGCCTGTGTGCCAGCACGCGTTGGCGGTACCCTTATATAAACCGCCCGAGCATGTTTGAGTACTGATTGTTTTATAACTCAGCGTGGTGTCCCGCCATCCGCTTGTTATTTTATTA
>WRNV01000162.1 GCA_009776445.1 Oscillospiraceae bacterium
GGCGGATATTACGTTTTAATTTAACTGCCTAACCGTAATTATTTGACACCCAGACCGTATAAATTTGACACCTTATTCCGTTTTGTTTTTACACCTTATTCCGCTGAATATTAACACTGATAACGCTGAAACTGGACATTGTATCTATACCGTTACTTTGATACACTGATGCTGCTATACCCGTATGGAGGATAGGGCAATGCTGGGGAGCAACCTGAGCGCCATGCGGGGGTTGCGCCGCGATGGGCGAGCGGCGTGGAAAACCGCCGCTTGCCTGTACACTATCACATCGCGGTGGAACCTTAAAGCGAAAAACCTATGCCGAAGCTTGCTTCGGCGAAACAATCAGATCATTTGTTGCGCAATCCTTTTGCGCATTTCGCCCTTGACAAATATTTCATGCGGTCCATGTGCGAGCCGATCACATATCGAGTCGGCGGCGACTTTATTTGCGATGCGTTCATGCCATCCTTTGCTATCAAGCTGTGAGCAGATGATCATGGAGCCTTCGAACCTGCGGGCTTCAATCAGGTTGTAAAGGAAAGACGCTTCCGAATCATCGGTGATATCAAACATAAGCCAGTCATCGACGATTAGCAGCTTGACATTCTTGTAACTTGCGTAAATTTTGTTAAACGTCCCGTCATGTTTCGCGACTGTAAGGTCGATAAGCATGTCCTGAAGATTCGTGTACCGGACTGAATAACCCTTCCTACACGCTGTCATGCCCAACGCGTTGGCGAGATAGCTCTTCCCGGAACCCGTGGCGCCAAGGAGCCTGACAGACAGCTTACGTTCGATGTAGGAGCAGGAAGCGAGCGCTTGGATAAGGGCGGGATCAAGTTCACGATCAGGTGCATAAGAAATATTTTCGACGCAGGCGTCTTTTTCCGTGAATCCGGCGTGTTTTACCAGCTTTGCAAGGCGGTTGTTAGCTCTGCGCGCGCATTCGATATCTATCATCATCCCGAACCTGTCGTCGAAAGAAAGCGCACGAGCCTTGGGGTCTTCCATCTGGCGTGTATACTCGTCGGCAATGGCACTGAGATGTAGCTTTTTAAGCTGTAAAATCGTCATTTCACTTGTCATTGCCGTTACCTCCGCTCTTTTTCCCATAGTACTCCGCACCGCGAATGAATCCATACTTCTCTGCGGCAGCGTCACTGATTCGTGTTGAATGGCTTGCCGATTGGTCTTGATCCTTCCCGGTTTTCAGTACACTATCCACAGCCTTGAAGCTCGGGCGAGGGGTGAACGAGAGTGCCTTTGAACAAGCGGCTTCAAGCCTTGCAGATGAGTATCTGTCAGAAAGGTGCAGGAGCGCATTGCACGTTTTGTACGCCTGCTGCTCGACCTTCACACTGCTCAAGAAATACTCCACACAAGCGAGAGCACTGGGACCAATCTTTCTGGCCCATGACTTAAACCTTTCACCGCTCCATTCTCCGTGTTTTCGATGATCCTCTGGCATGTGATTCTTATCTGTCACATATTTATCACCATAGTACTTACGCTGATGAGAGCAGATGCGGGTGTTTTCGTAGAAAACCTCAACCATGTTACGGGTTGCCCTGATATCGACGGTGCAGCCAATATAGGTATGTGGGGTGGAATAGTACCTATCTCCGCATTTGATGTGATAGTCTTTTTGCACTTTCGCTGACGTCCATTCAGCGCGTTCGAACGGGTATTTTGGCAACGGAAGCAGGAACCCCTTTTCTTCCAAGTATCGACTCCAGCGGTTGCCATCCATCTTTTGAAATGGTTTAGCGTTGAACTCGACAAGTTTTTCCCAGATTGCTTCATTCAATTCTGCCAGTGACGTGAACTGTACATTCCTCAAAGCTGCCAATATCCACGTCTGAACTCCTTTGACCGTCCCTTCTACACGAGGCTTGTCATTAGGTGAGTAATTGCGAGCGGGTAAAACGGCTGTGCCATAATGCTCTGCCATTTCCTGATATGTTTTGTTTACTACAGTTTCTGAACGCGTGTTGCTGGTGATGCCAACCCGCAAATTATCCGGCGTTAGGAGCCGAGTAACGCCCCCATAGTACTCATAAGCATGGACATGCGCCATTATCCAGTCGTCCATTTTCATCGTCCAGAATGCCTCAGCATAAGCGTAGCCGCTGTATGAAAGCACACTTACGAAAACATAGGCTTTTGCGTATTCGCTCATGCTTTCATCCCACAAACTGACCGTGTCACCTCCCCAATCGACCTCCATCGTCTCGCCTGGGTTGCGCTCAATGTGCATCGTTGCTCCTGTCTTCCGTACGTAGTCGCCATAATACTTGTTGAACTGCGTCGACTGGTATGGGATATCGCCGGATTCCCTGCATTCCTCGCAGTACTCTACCCACAGAAGGCTAAGTGTAACACCGTTCTTGGCGAGCTCCTTATGGATTCGTTCATAGTTCGGCATTCGATATTGAATGCGTTTGAACCCCCCATCGTTGATCATGGCGGCAAGATCCTTGTCGGACAAATCTCTCGCCTCTGCATAGTTGATTGATTTCTGTGCTGCCTTCTTCAAAACAGAAATCACTGTCTGCCGCGAACTGCCAACGCTTACGGCAATCTTAGAGTGGTTGATCCCAAGGCCATTTAGCCGAAGAATCTCTCGATATTGAGTCATGTATGACCCTCCTAAATAGAATTTGCGCTGCTGTATGGTCTCAATGACCAATACTGCCGCACATGAAGGTCATTCTATATGCGTTTAAAATACTGCTTGTTAAATCCGGGCGGTTTGAGTGTTCAAAAAGAACGGTTTAAGTGTCAAAGCAAAACGGTCTTACTGTCAAAAGTGGTGCGGAATATCCGAAAGGGCGAATACTTAAGAATATGATGCGCTTATGCATTGTAATGATACTATATTTGATATATTTAGATGGCGAATCAGTAAATACTGATCAAAGCTATTTTCATAATTATTATAGAGATGCTATAGTATATTATAAAACGTTGCATCCAGAGATTTTATCTGAAATGGAAGCTTTTTCTGAGTTTTATCCTACTGAGACAGTAAATGTTACTGACCGATTGCGTGAATATAAAGCTTTGAATCCAGAGTTTTTTTCTAAATTTAATGAAACGGAATTGTATCTTCTTGACAAATTAATTAATCCTGACCCAAAATACAAAAGAGTGTTTTCCTTAATTTTAAGAAATAAAATTTATATTTTGCAATATAACTTGAAAGATTGGTATTATCTTCGCAAAGGCGTACCATTATTGATTAGTTATGGAATGCCTGATAGAGAGACTTTTGAGGATTTTAAGAAAGAATATGCAAAAGACAGATTGAATTACAATTCTCTGGATTTAGACTCGCCTTATGATGGAATAAGCAACATATTTTATCAAAGAGTAATGTATCGTTTTAAAAGCTAATATAAAATTATAACAAAACTAAAATATGGAGTGATTGCAGATGCGTAAACTATTAATCTCTAATTCCCATTAGATTTCCAACTACAGTATCGAGACAACATATAGAAATCAGCAGAATAATTGATAAACCAAAAGAAATTACTTGCAATAGTTAAATGCATATGGTATCATGTAGTAGTAATATATTACAACTACATGGAGGGCTGTTGCAATGGCATACATAGCGTACTCGTCACCCAAGGCGAATGGGTCGGTTTATGCCGCCGTTGTCAAAAGCTGCCGCAAGGGGAGCAAAGTTGAGCAAAAGCGATTGGAGAACCTCGGGCTCGTGGTCGATCAAGAGAGGGGTGTATACAAAAGCCGCGAAAGAGGCATATTCCGCTACATCTTGGGCGAAGGGGCGTTCGAAATCGGCTCCGAGGACATTGAATCGCTGAACCATGGCGCTGTCCCAGCACAGGAAAAGCTCATACTTGATTTCGGCGACTCATACGTGCTAGACAGATATATCTGGGGGCTCCCAATCCGTGAAGCCGTAGACGAAATACTGCCGGGAGAGCGGGACACGCTGATGTCGCTGCTGTTCTACCGGATACTCACTGATAAAAAGGCGAACTGCAATGCGCGGACATGGTGGGACGGCAACTATGCCTGCCTGCTGTACCCCAAAGCCCAGCTTGCGGGGCAGCGCATAAGCGAGTTCCTCGCCAGGCTTGGCGGCGAGGGCGTGCAGAGGGCGTTCTTTGCGCGGTATCTTGACATCCTGTATGGCCGCCGGGATGAACAGGCTGCGGCAATACTGATTGACAGCACGGGCTTGCCAAATGCGTCAGGGATGTCCATAACGCAACTGAACAACCACAACGGAGACATAAGCCTGGAGGTCCGCCTGATATATGTCATCGACCACCGGAACGGTATGCCTATCTACTTCAGGTACTGTGCTGGGAACATAGTGGACGTTAGCACGATGCTCACCACCATAGCCGAGTTGTCCCAATACAACGTGAACGTAGACAGCGCGATCATCGATGCGGGTTACTTCAGCGAGCCGAATGTCAGGGACATGTACGAGAACGGCATCCACTTCGTCACAAGGCTCGCCCCAAATCGCAAGATTTTCAAAGATGTCACGGTGAGGCGCCTGCACGATATTAGCTCTGCAAAATACGCCATCCGTCATGGGGGGCGCCTCGTGTACATGAAGAAAGAAATGATCGATGTCTACGGCTACGAGGGATACGCTTACATTGGCGTTGACATGGACAGCAAGAGTTCCCAAGTGAAAAGGGCTACTTTCAACTGCATGGACGACAAGCTGACCCCGGATGAAATAGACCGTCGCATAGAAGGGCTTGGTGTTTTCGTCCTGCTATCCTCGGACGATATGGACACGAAAGATGTTCTGCCGCTCTACTACACTCGTCAGCAAGTCGAGCAGGTTTTCGACATCGCCAAAAACAATGCGGACATACTCCCGCTGCGAACTCAAAACGAGGACACGTTCCGAGGCCATCTTATGCTGACCTTTTTAGCAACGGCTATCCTTCAGAAAATGCAACGCGATATCCTGAATCTGCGAAAGAAAGGTGACAAGACCAACCCTGAAGGTGCGCTTATGAGACTTCGGAATCAGAAATGCAAGATATATGACAGGAACATCATTCCGCAGGAAGCTGTCAAGGAGATAAATGCAGTCTATAACCTTCTCGGCATAAAGTGTCCGACAACTATTTCCAAGACAATATAGTGTAGTTGGAATTCTCGTCGGGAATTAAAGTTAATCATGTTTTTATTTATGGCATATATTATCTTTTATGAAATAATTTGGATAATTGACAATCATTTCTTTGTTTGATACAGTTTCAATAAAGCTTCTGTGATTTCCGAGTCCCATAGATAATTAATAATATGGCAATGAATTACGCCCCTGAATATGGGGCGTTGCAAAACACAGATACGCTCAGGAAAATGGAAGAAGCGAGCAAGTGATGGTTAAGCGTGAAATATTTGAAAGGAG
>WRNV01000163.1 GCA_009776445.1 Oscillospiraceae bacterium
CAACCGGCTTTTTGAAATGCTCATATTGGAAGGGGCGCAGGCAGGTCTTTCTTGGATCACCGTCCTGAAAAAGCGGGAAGCGTACAGGGAAGCGTTTGACGGCTTTGACCCTCACAAGGTCGCCTCTTACGACGACGCAAAGGTTGAAGCACTCATGGCGAACGCGGGAATCATCAGAAACCGATTGAAGATAAATGCTGCGATTATCAACGCAAAGTTGTTTTTGCAAGTCATAGAACAGCATGGCAGCTTCGATGATTTTATCTGGGGCTACGTGAATCACGAGCCAATCGTAGGTCATTGGGAGAGCTTCGAGGATATGCCTTTGACCACGGCTGTCTCCGACAAGATAAGCCAAGATTTGAAGAAAATGGGCTTCAAATTTGTCGGCTCGACCATAATCTACTCGTTTATGCAGGCGGTAGGCATAGTGAATGACCATCTAAAGTCGTGCTGCGTTTTTGAAGAAATAGTAAAGGGAAAAAGTAGCTTATGAAGAATTTGCGGATAGGGTTATCGCTGTATGGGCTGATAATCGTGGCGCTTCAAGCCTTGCTAAACAGACATCAGTTCGGCTTGACCCGAATTTGAAATGAGGAAACACGATATGAAACCAAAAGATATATTGCTGCAATGGGTGGACGCATTTAATAGGGCTGATGTTGAAAGTATTACAAAACTATACGCTGAAACCGCAATAAACCATCAGGTCGCAAATGAACCGGTTGTCGGAAAGCATAATATCTGGAAAATGTTTCAACACGAGTTCTCTCAGGCTACAATGACCTGCATTATTGAGAATATCTTTGAAGATGGCGAGTGGGCTATCTTGGAATGGAAAGACCCTCTTGGATTAAGAGGATGCGGATTCTTTCAGGTTGTAGATGAAAAGATCGTTTTTCAAAGGGGTTATTGGGATAGGCTGTCGTTTATGAAACAGCACCATCTCCCCTTTGAAGAATAGACATAGAGAAATAGAAAGGCGGCTGGCAAAATGAATACACTGGTACTTTTTTACTCCTATAGCGGAAAAACAAAGGCGATTGCCGGGGAACTCGCAGCTAAAGAATCCGCTGTTCTCGCGGAAATCAAGGATGTCAAGCGCCCCGGAAAGATCAAGGCTTATACGGCAGGGTGCTTTTCAGCGATGAAAGGCAAATCATGGCCGATTCAACCGACCGATGTGAATCTCGCTGAATATGGCAGATTGATTCTTCTTGCGCCGATATGGGCGAGCAATCCTCCCCCGGCGTTCAACGCCATTCTGGAACAACTGCCGAGCGGTAAAACTGTGGCAGTCAAAATGGTGTCCGCAAGCGGTAAAAGCAAATGCAGGGAGCGGCTTGATGCGGTCATTCAAAGCAGAGGTAGCATTCTGGAGAGTTATGAAGATATAAAAGCATGAAAATGATGGCTCAAGACCAAGGATTGGGAGCAATCAAGACTTTAATAACACTTATCAGAGGAATAACGCTTGGAAAATGGTCAGTTTGACAAAACAGGGGAAAACACGAGATGCTGATATCCTTGATGATGTTTACACCACTCTGGTGCAGTATCCGCCATGATAGACAATCATTTGCTTATCTCTCCATGTAGTGTATTATGACTGTTTTCATTTCTTTGTCACCCCGTCAATCATGGCCTTAATCGTCAATGCTTCTTCCTCTGACAACGTTTTGTCCTGCAAAAATGCCGTTATGAAAGAGGGTATAGAACCGTCGAAAACCCTGTTCACAAAAACCTCTCTGAAAGAGAAATTGATTCCGTGAAAGTCAACTATAACAGGTTTTTCAAGCTGCTTATTGATAAAATACTGGAAAGGCATGGACTGAAATGAAATACCCCAGATTACTGCAAAAAGGCGATACCATCGGTATATGCGCCCCATCGGATGGTGCTTCCGGTGAATCTTTGTCTGTGCGCTTTGAAAACGCAATTCGTAACATCAGGGCGCTAGATTATGATGTCATTGAAACTGCGTCTGCCCGCCGCTCCGAAAAGCTGGTGAGTGCAAGCAGTGAAACCCGCGCTGCGGAATTTATGAGCCTGTATGAAAACCCTGATGTTGCGGCAATCGTACCGCCGTGGGGCGGCGAGTTCCTGATGGACATGCTGCCACACTTGGACTTTGAAAGAATAGCTTCACTACCCGCAAAATGGATTTGCGGATATTCAGATATGACGACATTGACGTTCTCGTTGACGCTATGCTGCGATATTGCTACCATACACGGCTCAAACTTCATGAACATGGGCTATACGCGTATTCACGATGCCGATTTGCGGGCGTTCGATGTTATGTCAAATCCTGACACGGCACAAAACAGTTGGGACGCATGGGGCGGGTTCACAAGTTGGGAGGATTTTTCAGGTGATGTATATAATCTCGACAAGCCATCGACATGGAAATCATTGCGGGGAGAAACCCATGTTTCATTTGAGGGGATGATGATTGGCGGTTGTATGGACACCCTATGCAAACTGCTTGGCACTCGTTTCGCGCCTATTGAATCGTTCCTGAACAAATATCAGCAATACGGCTTTATTTGGACGCTCGAAAGCTGCGAAATGGCAGCGCCGGACATTTACCGGACATTATGGCAAATGCACGAAAGCGGCTGGTTTAGATACTGCAACGGAATAATCTACGGTCGCCCGGACGGATATAAAGACAAACGTGATTTTACTTTGATCGACGCATTGGGGCAAGGGCTTAGCAAACTGAATGTTCCGGTTATCTACGATGCGGACATAGGACACATTCCACCGCAGATGCAGATCGTTAATGGAGCGATAGGAAGCGTTAAATTTGTTGATGGAAAAGCGACGGTCAGGCAGAAGCAGTTGAAATGAGATGCAGGATGACTGTTGGGGATAGATAATAAATTTTCCAGCTATTACCGCATTGCCGATAACGAGTGCGAGATTATGGCAATTGAATCCGTTGCGCCTAACAATGGGTTGGGACTGCGCTAATCAATGCAGTCGTAGCAGTAGCAAATAATGAGAACTGCAAACGGATATATGTGAACACATCGAACTACAACACCCATGCGCTACGCTTTTATCAGCGTCGTGATTTGCAATGTGTACGGTAAAATGGAACGAGTTTGACTATTTAAGGACAATCAAGCCGACCATCCCGCTCACAGGCGATGATGATATTCCGCTACAACATGAGATAGAGCTTGAGATATTGATGGTTCAATAGGTGGTGCTGAAAGCTGGCCGACCTCCATACTGCCGATGGGTGATGGTACACATTTAATTGCGTTACCAGCAAAGGTGCGGCACAAAGAAAAGCTATCGCTTGGCGCGACAGTTGAAATCTCCTTCGAGGTGAGGACGAGATGACGATGGACAGACGCAACAATAATTAGCACAGGGGGCTCTTGGCATGGATGAAATACCGCTCGGCAAATACCGACACTACAAAGGCAATCAGTACGAGGTTGTCGGCTTTGCAAAACATAGCGAAACGCTTGAAGATATGGTGATATACAAAGCCCTTTACGGCGAGGGTGGCATTTGGGTACGTCCGCTGTCGATGTGGGGAGAGCTTGTCGAAATTGACGGCGAGGCAGTTCGGCGATTTGAATACGTCGGTGACAAAACTGAAACCGCAAGGCAGGATGAGCTAAACGAAGCCCTCCGCTCCATTGAATCAACTTTGAGCAAATGCGAAAAGGCATTGACAAAACTCCGCGAGGGAACATCGCAGCACACACTTACAGCCCGCAGGATTGAAGCGTTCCGTATCGCTGTTACATTGATAAAAGAGAAGCTAGAATTGTTGAGGTAGCTATGAGTACATTACCAAACCCAAACGAAACACATCCGGTACCGGGATTTCCGGTCACATATGTTAAGCCGACTATTACCAGACCGAATATAATCGTTGGCGATTTCACCTATTACAGCGGTGAAGATTTCGAGAGCCGCGTTACCCACCACTACGAGTTTTACGGCGACAAGCTGATAATAGGAAAGTTTTGCCAGATAGCCGCTGACGTGGAATTCATAATGAACGGAGCTAATCACAAGATGAACGGCGCAAGCACCTTCCCGTTCTACATTCTCGGTTGGGAGCAAGATGTGCCGCCGTTGTCGGATATGCCGCTTAAAGGAGACACCGTTGTCGGCAACGATGTATGGATTGGCCAGAACGCGGTCATGCTCCCCGGCGTCCACATCGGGGACGGCGCTATCATCGGAGCGAACAGCGTAGTCGGAAGCGATGTCGAGCCTTACACAATCGTTGTTGGCAATCCTGCAAAGGCTGTCCGCAAACGATTTGACGATGAACTGATTGCGCTCCTGCAAGAGTTCAGGTGGTGGGACAAAGCAACAGACGAGATTCAGGAGCTAATCCCGTTGCTGCACGATAATGACCTTGATAGGGTAAAGCGCGAAATAAGGGCGCGTTTGTAGTTAATGTTTCAGATTAAGTTTGTGTCGAACGATTACTTCAACCGAAGCTCGGCGGGTTATAAGGCGGTTCTCCGCAACGAGAAAAAGTCTGACTGGAAAACCGTCGGGCAAATCACATACGGGGCGTTTCGTGACACGGCGCAGAAATACCACATCGGCATTTGCAAAGGAAATGATTTGGCGGGACGGCGACACCATGTACTACCCCGGCGGTGTGACTGACCCGGACTACTGCGTATTGAAGTTTACGGCGCAGAGCGGGCGGTACTATTCCAATTTCAAGAGCGAGGATTTCGAGGTATGAACATAGACTTACGCGAATGGAAAATCGAGGACGCCCCAGACTTGGTTGCGGCGATAAACAATAAAAATGTATTAGACAACCTGCGTGACGGCATTCCATACCCCTACACTGAAAAAGACGCGGAGGAATTTATCACTACGATGCGCAGTGCCGATAAAGACACGCAGTACGCATTTGCCATAACCTGTGATGGTAAGGTAATCGGGAGCATCGGCGTATTCCGCCGTGACAATGTTCATAGGCAGACCGGAGAGCTTGGCTATTATATCGCCGAGCCTTATTGGGGAAAAGGCATCACGACCGAGGCTGTCCGGCAGATTCGGGACTATGTTTTTGAAAACACTGATATTGTCCGCATTTTCGCAGAGCCATACGCACACAACAAAGCCTCTTGCCGAGTGCTTGAAAAAGCGGGGTTCCAATTTGAGGGGCTTCTACGGCAAAACGCCATCAAGAACGGTCAGCAGATGGACATGAAAATGTACGCAGTTTTGAAACCGCCGACAATTCGACCGCTTGACAGTGATGATGTCATATCTGCTATGGAGCTAGTATTGCGCGTCTTTATGGAATTTGAAGCGCCGGAATACGCAGAAGAAGGGGTTGCCGAGTTTCAAGCATTTATTGAACCTTCGATAATCACGTCAAAAATGGAAAGCGGTGAGTTT
>WRNV01000164.1 GCA_009776445.1 Oscillospiraceae bacterium
GCCATGTCGGACGAGCGCCTGCGCTTCTGCACGGATGCGATCGAGGGCTGGGACGATGGCTACAACACGGAGATCGGGAGCGAGGGCGCGAAGCTGTCCGGCGGTGAGCGGCAGAAGATCGCGCTGCTGAGGGCACTGCACAGAAAAGCAGATGTGCTGGTGCTGGATGAGCCGACGTCGAATTACGACAAGGAGTCCGAGGATGGATTTGACGACTTCATCCGCACCGACGACCGCTATCGGTTCTGCTTCGTCATAACCCATCGCGACGGCGTGGTGGTGCACATGGACAAGGTCGTTTCGCTCGACGGCGTAAAGGTGGAATGCAATTGATAAGCAAAATGCCGTTGATCGGCAAGCTCGCATCTGCTCTTGGATTATACGATTGTATGCACGAAATTGTGATATCCATGCTTTTCATATAGAAAACAGTGTAGAATTGCATGTAGGTGGTGAAATATATTCACGATATTCATAAAAGTGTAAATTAAACACAAAAGTGTAAATTAATGCTTGACCGATGTAGAAATCTATGTATAATAATACCAATGGAAGAAGAATCAAATATTGGAAGGCTGTATATTATAAATGAAACCAATAGTAATCAAGACACTTTAACTAATATCGCACCCGCAATGTTTCTTTACATTTTTGAAATTATTGAAAAAGACTTACAAGTTAAAATTAACAAAATATTTGAAAAGATCTCTTATAAAGAGATGACAATAAATGGCATCACACAAGCCATACAGGACATGATGAATTGATTTTCAAAATTGTAATATGCAATTCGTGTTGCCGTAGGTTTTCATTTGTATTATTCCACATATTGGTGAGTGTGATATCATATTATTCGGGCAGTATGAAACATTGAGGTTAAGCATATGCATAATAAAACAAAAAAGATTTCATTCTATTTTCTAAATTCTTTAAGGCGCATACGTCGCACTATTGCAAGATCAATTCTTGCTCTCCTTGTCCCGGCAGTAATGCTAGCGTTAATTTTCGAATTCGCAAGCCTAAGGCAGACACAGGCAGACCTAATAAAAAACACGGCAATCTTGTCAAGTTTTACCGGTGAACTACGGTTCAGTATTCTAAACAAGCTCATCAGCTCTGAATATGTCGCAGATGCATACTACGAAGGCAATGGGAACGTTAGCTTTAACATTGCCAATCCTTATAGAGATACTAATATATATATCAATTGGCAGGCAGCCTTGAAGCAACTTATCGTCACAAATAATATCGAACGTTATATCAATTACGATATTAGCATTGAATACGCTCCGGGTTATGACAAGGAGCGAGCGAGTTCCTTTGGCGATACAATTATTCTTGGAAAGGAGCTTGCAGAATCAAGTGGATTACATTTAGGCGATACCGTTGCTGTTGCGTCAGAGAACGCGTTATGGGGTGGTATTGCAGGTTTGAAGGCTCTCTATCGATCTCAGTCTTTAGAGACACTTACTCAGGATGTTGATGTCAGTGATGAGGAATTACTTGCAATGTTTTACGATGAATATTTTGAAACATTAAGCGCGAACTGGCAAGTGTTCACTGTAGCGGGCATCCTCGCTTCTTCTGACCCAAAATACGATAATATGGCGTTCACGCCAGGGCCTGACAGCAGCATGATGACCTTACCACCGCTCGAAATAGTGGAATTTAGGCTTTCTGACAATAATCTGATAGATGAATGCAGAGCATTCTGTGAAAACATCGCCGGCAGCGATTCATTATTCGTTATGGACATAAGCAATCTTGAAAGCCTTAAAAATGCACAAAATACAACGAATCTACTGTTTCCGATTGTGTTTGCTGCTGCGATACTCATCGATGGCTTTCTTTCTGTTTTCATAGTTTTTCGTTCTGCAAAAGAGGTAGCTATGATGCTACTGCATGGTATTTCCAGGCAAAAGGCCATCCTAATCCTGTCGCTTGAACAAAGCGTTCTCTCTCTTGTTGGTCTTCTTGTTAGCGGAATACTTTTATTACTGATTTCTGGCTCCAATGCAGCAATGATCTTCAATAGTGTTCTGCTTTTTGCAGTATTATATTTCTGCGTTTCCTTTGTGTTCTCTGCTGCATCCGCAATAATACTTACGCGCAAAAGCCCATTATCATTATTAAAGGTTGATGAATAGTTTTTTGTAAGGGGGGTGTCATCAACTCTGTAGTTTTATTGGTAGAACTGGATGTCGAATGATTCAGAAAGGAGGTCAGTATGGTTAAGTATAAAAAGAATTTCAAACAGAATCCTCAAACCATTGAAGCAATGACTGAAGCATGTAATTGTATGTGTGGATGCGTAACGGTTTGCAACTGTACTACAGTTTCGGATTATACGCTATATTACTATTATGGCAGCAATAGTGCAGACATTGATTACGTGCCTCATATCTATGTTTTTGGCTAAAGAGAGAGATCAAATATTTATTGGGTCGAAAATTACTGATTTTTCTGACATATTGCTGTACTAATATCTCGCATGACATATAATCATGGTAAATGATAGTTACGTATTGTTTCAAGCTATTATTTATCTGTAATAATGTTATGTTGTTAGAAAAACAAAAGAAAAATCCTGCTCAATAAAGGAATCAGAACACAGACTGCTTTACTGGGAAGAGGTGTAACACTCCTCTTCCCAGTAAACAGTTTATTTTACCAGCCTTAACAGGCTGAATTAGAGCTGCTATATTGTATATTCATTTTACTTGGAATAGTTAATAACAATTCAAGTATCATTTGGAAGTAGAAATGAGAATAGGCTTATTATTTAAAACGCTGTTCCGATCACCAATGAGGATGATTATTGTTATCGTTATTCTCGGGATTGTTACGTTTGCTCTAATAACACAAATGGTTGAGTTCATCATTACCACGCGAGAGTTCAATAATGCTGTTATGTATTTTGCCGGTGTCGGAGCCGTCGAAACCGACATGCCTCAGATATCAACCGACCCTGCGGCGCCCTTTGACCTTTTGCTTGACAGCACATATACAGGTTTGCGTTCACTGCTTACTGAGAATGATATAGAAGCTATAAGCACTCTGCCGTATATATCGTCAATTGATACAAGATTTATGGGCGCAGGGGTGTCAAGTAAGTATTTCAGGATGGACGATGGAGAAGAGTTTTTCAACTTTACGGCAAGAGCTGTAATAGAAGCGACCGTATATGGCGAACCGTACATAAGGGGGAATGTGGCGATATTTCCAATCTGTGATGCTAAAATCCTTGCGGGGCGGCCACCGGGCGACATCGAGCGGAATAATGTCATGCTGAGTGGATATATGCAAAATCCCGGCAGCGGTGCTTTTGGCATTGATTCCAAAAGAATGTATTATATCAGGCGTGATGAACAGAAATACGGTTTCGATATGATGAGCGATCTGTCAGTCGGTTCGCGCTATGTTTTCGTAATACGATTTGAGCCGAAAAACGCAAACTCGCTCTTTATTGGTGATTACCTCTCTGACTCTTGGTGCGATGCCATTATACCAATCACCAATATTTCCGATGATTACCCGGAAGCAAATGCATCCGCCCCTTCTAACCATCTTAACGAATTAGTTGAGATAACGAATGCAGATATTCATACTTTTGATATGGTGTACGCGGATGACATGGGTTCGATAATGCGATTTGCTGATAGATCGATGGTCGTGTTTGAGGGGCGAATGATAACTCGCGCTGATAGCAGCAATGCTTCAAAAGTCTGCGTTGTGAGCGCAGATTTCTCAAATGCGAATAACGTTGGGATAGGGGATTTCATTGATATAGAGCTTGGGAGCATGATGTTTGAACAATACATAAACCTTGGAGCAATCGCTTCAACACCGGAAAGGTATGCAAAACCCGTTAAAACAGAGGCTTTGGAAATCATAGGAGTATATACGAATGTTGATAGTTCTAGAAATCGAGCATCAGAACCTCATTGGAGCTATTCCGTGAATACGATATTTTTGCCAAAGTCGCTAATGCCAACCAACAATAAAGAGATAACAAACCACGAATTTGCTCCTGGTGAGTTCAGCATCAAGGTTGGAAACGCATGGGATATTTCTGCATTCGTAGAAGAGACTGCACCACTCATTGAGAGCATGGGGTATACCCTTCGCTTCAACGATGCGGGGTGGGGAAAAATTGAAAGCGTATATGAAAAGGTTAAAAACATATCATACGTAAAAATTGCCGCATCACTTGCAGCCACAATTGCCGCTATAGCCCTCGCCATATTTCTGTTCATCAGCAACAAGAAAAAAGATTTAGCGGTGATGCTTGCACTTGGTACGACTAAGCAAAAGGCTGTGCTAACGCTTGCTTTTCCGTTGATGGTTTTATCAATTATCGCAGCTTTGGGAGGCTCCATTGCTGCTACTGTAAGTTTACGATGGATTATCGCTCGCAATGAGATTATCATCGCTGTTTCAGAATATGTGACGAGCGATGCTGTACATATGGCCGCCCCAATAGTTTGCGCATTGAGCATTATCGTACTCTCGGTTGTTTCAACGATTGTTTATCTGTGTTATTATAGTAGAAAGCCACCGTTGGAGATATTGCATAGCAGACCGAATATTTGAGCGGTGCAGACGGCCATTATTCCGTAATATCTGGTGTTGTGCGTTCTGCCAGCCGCTATGTTGTCCATATAAACCATCCTTCATATTTCCCGTTCGCAGAAATGAATTGAGGTGAGCATGATGAACACAAAAACTTCTGCATATTGTCCGGAGTGCCATAAAGCTGTGTCATTTGAAATTCAGAGAGAAGAAAGACTTGGCTTAATAAAAGGGGATAAGTATCCATACATGAGGATGGTTGCCCGTTGTACTCATTGTAACGAGGAATTGGATGTATACAATGATGAAAATCTCAAAATTCTATACGATGCTTATAGAAAGGCACATGACTTGATCTCCTTGGAAAAAATCCGGGAAATCCCTGAAATTTATAACATTGGTAAGCGCCCACTATCTTTGCTGCTTGGATGGGGTGAAATAACATTCTCCCGTTATTATGATGGTTACCTGCCGACAAAACAATATTCTGACATTCTAAAACGGCTGTACAATGAACCCAAATACTATCGAACTACTTTAGAAGAAGGTAAAAAAGCCGTCAACGAAGTCACTTATAAAAAAAGCAAGATCGCCCTGCAGAAACTTTTTTCCTTTATCCCTACACCGATTATCAACGTAGCGGCATATATCATGTAAAGAAAACATGACTTGACCAGTTATAGGATACAAAAACTATTGTACTATTCCCAAGGTTTTTCGTTCGTTTTTTGCAAATCTCCGCTCTTTATCGATCTTGCAGAAGCGTGGGTGCACGGTCCTGTGTACCGGGAGGTTTTCTACAA
>WRNV01000165.1 GCA_009776445.1 Oscillospiraceae bacterium
GTTTCCTGCCGCTGCAAGCGGCTTGATATTGCCCGCTCTGCGGACACCTTTTCCCGCTTATGCTCATTTATTTTTGAGACAAAATCAAAAACGCTTGACAGAAAAAGCGGGTGATAGAAGTGTAAAAACAACTAAAAAAGGTTACACTTCAGTGGGTATCCAAAAAATCGCAATGGTTACAGGCGCCGCACACAAGTTTTAGCCAGTATTACTAGTTTTCACCAATGTACCAGCGCGTTGCCTGTAACCAACCTGTGTTTTTGGATGCCCACTGAAAACAGCAACAAAAAAGTTACTGTTCTCGGGTACGCAAAACTGTGGATATATCTACGCCAATGAACGGGCGCCGTTGTAAAAACTTGTATTGTTGGCCAAAACTCACCCGTAGTCCGCGACAAACCCACATTCCTTGGGTACTCCGTGAACAGCAGCTATCCTGATTTCTGGATTTTTTCGCCGCGTATTTGTTGTGGACGCGGCACACATTGGATTATGTAAGAAATCGCGCGTATTGCCTTCTTAAGTAGAGAATTCTCCGGAATTCGACATTGTTGCGGTTGCCGATCACGTAAAATACTATGTATTTTTCCACAGTCAGCATCCTATATCCGCGCAACCGAAGCTGCGCGTCCCTTGCCAGAGGGCAGCTTTCCGGTTTTGCTGATAAAGCGCCTGCTTTTTCCATAAACAATTCATAGTATCGCGCGGCTTCTTGATCAGACTGGGCGCAAATGCGTTCCATTAGGGTTAGGAAATCATTTTGCGCAGCCGGAGATATTATTATGCTATACTCTTCCATCCAAATCAGCCCTCAACTTTTTTGCAAATTCGAAAAAATCCGTGCCGTCGATGTCCGAAGCGGTTTTCGTTTCCGTTTCGGAAAGCTTTGCGTAAAGATCAAGTCGCGCCTGTTGTTGTTCATACATCTCGATGCTTAATACTACCATGTCGCCTACACCGTTTTTTGTTATGAACACAGGTTCGCGCGAAGTACGGCAGAATTCACTTATTTCATTAGAGTTGTTTCTTAGATCAGATATTGGCCTTATCGTTGGCATTATTTACACCACCTTACGTTTGTTATTAATAACAGATTTATATCATATTATTGAGAACTAAGTCAAGCCTTCTCCAGGCAAACCCAAAGTTACTGTTTTGTGGCATTGCTGCCCACGTGTAGCTGGGGAATGCGGATTTGTCGCGGACTGCGCGCGAGTTTTGGCCATTTATACAAGTTTTCACTGCGGTACAGAGTATTGGCGGAGATAAATCTGATATTTCAGTTACTCCGCAATCAACGACTTTGAGGTCCTTGAGCTTGTATCAATAATGATTATAAATATTAATAGTCTATTGTGTTGCACAAGTGTCAATAGGAAAAAAAGAAAAATGTAACTGATAAATCTTGCTTTTCTTATGGAAAATTTGTGCAATGAGAATAGAGTAACTTTTGTTGGGTTATCCCAGATTTGATGCGCGCTATGCCCTTGCGTAAAATAACAGCTTTATGATAGAATACATTATGACAAGGCAAGATGCTAGCGAGTTCGGGTACAAATAACAGTTCCTAAGGAGAGAAAATGCAAGAAAGCGGACTATTTTCAATAAGCGACTTCGCGAAGTTTTCGCGAGTGACAAGAGACACATTGCTTCACTATGATAGAATTGGATTGCTTACGCCGACGTCCCGCGGAGAAAACAACTACCGTTATTACTCAGGTCATCAGTTGGCTATAGTAAATCTGATACGCACATTGCAGCAGCTTGGCATGACGCTCGGTGAGATAAAAGAATTAAAAGACCAGCGAACTCCGGAACTTACCTACGAAGTGCTCAAGCAACAAATTGACAGAATAGATAAGAAGATAAGAAGCTGGGTACAAGCAAAAAAGCTGCTGCTCACAATCCAAAAAACTATCAATACAGTACAAAACATAGACGAAGACAAAATAACTGTGCAATTTTTACCTGCGGAGGCGATTGTCCTTGGTTGTTTAAACGACTACAGCAATGGCCGGGCATTACATGAGACGCTTTTGACTTTTTACAAGGATATCAGCAAAAAACACCCGGATCTAGATATGAACTATTACGTTTGGGGTACTTTTTCGAAAGAAAGGATCAAACGTGGAGACTGGGTTGGGGCGGATCGTTTCTATTTCATCAATCCCGAAGGGAGTGACTTGAGGCCTGCCGGATTTTACGCAATTGGATATATGCGAGGAGGTTATGTTCATGGCGACGCTCTGTATAGGAGGTTAACCGAATATATCGACAAAAACGGGCTTGAAATCTGTGGGGATGCGTATGAAGAATACCCACTCAATGAAGTGTGCGTTACAGAGGAGAACAATTACCTGATGAGGGTGATGATCGCCGTACGGGAAAAGTAAACACAAGGGGTTGGTTTGTTTTTCGGCGGGAGTATCGCTCCCCACAAGGAGATGTGAGCAACAATGCCTAGCAACAGCAGAACTATCAACCGTGTGTTCACTCGCGGTGTTATATCTGACCTCATTGAGCGTGGTTCAAGCGAGGTTTTCGATTCTGTTGTCCGCAGGTATGTCAATGACCCCGAAAGCAAGACACATGGGCAGATAATTAGCGAAATTTATCATCGGCTTGGCCGGGAGCATCGTAACGAGTACTATTACATGAACACCCTGCTAAACAGGCTGCTATGCGGCAATAAGCACAATGTAAACACTACTACCGCCCTATCGCAAGTGCAAATTGGCGAGCATATCGCTGATTTTGTCCTTATAAATGGCGAGGGGTTAGTTTATGAGATCAAATCTGACCTCGACAACTATGACAGGTTGTTCGACCAATTAAGTGATTATTACAGAGCATTCAGNAAGGTTGCNGTGTTGGCGGATGNAGCAGACCACTACCGCGTGGAACACGTGCTGGCGGGATTCGGCGACATGGGAGAAGCCGTCGGGATTTANGATCTAACTGAACGCAACACGATCAGTTGGGCGAACGGACGGGAGCCAAAGCTTTTTGACNATTACCTCGACCACTGCTCTATCTTCAAAATCCTACGCAAACGAGAGTACGAAAGCGTTTTNTTACAAGAATTCAAAAAATTGCCGCAAGTCGCNCCNGTATTCCACTACCGCGCTTGCCTGGAACAATTCAAGCAAATACCAGTCGATAAAGCACAGGATATGGCTTTCATTGAACTNAGGAAACGAAATAAGATTTCCAAGACTGTTTTTGAGGGGATTCAGCCAGAATTAAGATCAACAATTTACTTTGCAGGATTGTCNCGGAAATTACCGCGACTAGAAGGGCTGCTTCAATCAAAATATAAGGAGGTAATGTGATGTATTTTCCTTATTTGCGAGGACGTCAGTACGAGTTGCTCGCGCTCCGAGAACTGGCGCAAGGGGGATTGCTTGGCAATCATGTTATCCCAGTGGTTGAACCGCTAAAGATTACCTCGACATTTAGTAGCGCGATAAAGGTGTTCACAGGAAAAAACCAACCGATTGCCCTTATTATAAATCCAGCCGTTGGCGACCTCTCAGGCGGCGTAGCGGTTGGTACTTTGTTGCCATCAATAGCAGGTTCCGTTATTCCGGCAGTAATTATTGGGAAAGAAACCTCAGAAGCAGTGTCCACACTGACCGGAAAAGGAATGCCTACAAGCGGAATTCTAACCTTTATGGACAATCGTGACTACCTTGACATATATCAAGAACTGTTTAGCGACATCCCGCCCAAGTTTACATTGTTTCCTGGCGAACGGCAATTTCGCCGTACTATAACTGAAAACAAAGTGTTGTTTGAGGATAAGTTCAAAAAGCAGGATAAAAATGCGGATTATACAAAGCAGGAAGACGAATTCTTTTCCGACGATCATCTCTATTTCCTTGAAGAAGGTTTTGTGGGATTTGGTGATTATTCAGTCATCGGAGATGAGTATATTGAAGGCGGATTTGCACCACGAGCAGTTGCTATCCACATAGTATATTTTTCGGATGACGACACATTACGGGTTTATCATTTTGTTTCCGATTCAAATGCCGACACCGAGGATACTGCTGGCAAATATTACGAAGCGATTATTAAGTTGAAAAAGTGGTACGATGCCGGGCAGTCAAGACAACTGACAAGTGCATTATCAATCTTGCTAAGTCATGCTGAAAGCGGTTACTATCCCGGGCTGCCAACCATCAAAAAGCTGTCAATAATGCACCACTTGGAACTTGTAGGGAAGTATCTTGACGGAGGTTTGGACAGATGCGGTGTTGCGTAGAATGCTTCAAGGATGTTCATATTCGCAGCACAATCGAAAAACAGAGCGTACTCGGTGATTGTGATTACTGTTCCGGTACCAACGTTGCTGTATATGACATTTCAAAAACACCTAATCCAATATCAGATGCGATCATAGGTTTAGTGCAGATATATTCTGTGTCTGATTTGCCTGAAGCGAAACTGTTGAAGGCAGCTCTTCACGATGATTGGGATATATTCAATTTGGTGGAGACTACGATTCAGAAGTTAGTCATTGACTTGTGCGATTCGGTTGTTGGCGTCGAGTCTGAGATTTTTACGAAGAATGTGATCATTGCTGAGCTTCTTGATGATGATTTTATGAAAGAATTTGGGGTTGTTAGCGGCGTCAGTTGGGCGAAATTTGCAGAATCGATAAAGTACAGAAATCGGTTTCACAGCGGAATGTTTAACGCAGATGCATTTGCTTCGTTTTTATCTATTATTGCAAAATCGTATTCTGCCGGAGTTGAGTTTTATCGCGCTAGAATTACGAACAATAGCAGTGGTTATATGCCAACCGAAATGAACGTACCTCCACCGAACAAGCGGTCAGCTGGACGTATTAATCCTGAGGGCATAGGCATTCTGTATATGTCATCGGATCGAAATACCGTATTGAATGAAGTCCGAGCGAGTACGTTTGATTATGTTTCCATTGGAGCATTCAAATTGGTCAAAGACATCAAGGTCGTTAACTTATCAGGCATATCAGAAACAAGCCCGTTTTTATATCAAGGCGAGCTTGAGAAATATGCTGCAAACAGAAAAGTATTTCAAGAAATTGCACTTGAAACAGCGAAACCCTTAAGGCGAAGCGATAGCCCGATTGAATATCTCCCAACCCAGTATATCGCAGAGTTTATCAAGAGTCAGGGCTACGATGGTGTCGAATACGCGAGTACGCTTCGAGAGGGTGGTTACAATATCGCCGTATTTGACGAAACGCTGTTTGAATGCTTGAGCGTAAACACAGTCGAAATTGCAAAAATCCAATATGAATTAAAATAAAAACTGAGGAAGAGGGACGGCTCTCCTCGTTCGCGAGC
>WRNV01000166.1 GCA_009776445.1 Oscillospiraceae bacterium
ATCCCAACACCAAGAATAAAGCATCCAGCCAATAACGGCCTTATCAAAGCATCTTTATCTCGCTTGTTATACTTTAGATAAAAGTGAATCTCATACAGCAAAAAAGGTATTGTCAACGTGCCATATAGAATAATCAACGGAAGGCCATCGTACCTCCAAGCAATCTTTGACAATGATGTAACGAAGACATTGTACGGGCTGGCTAGCAAGATAATGATAAATGGAATGTATACCGCGACTATGTATAGCATCATGAGTCTTAACTGGAATTTTGTTGCCTTGTCATTTACCGTTGTTACTGTTTTTGAAGTCTGTAAATTGCCGGTCATCATAAGTCACTCCTCGTTGATATTGTTTTGTTATGCAAAAAGAATACAATCACTCTGTTAACAAACTGCAACGTCAACCTTAAGTGAGCCTTAATTCTCTTCATGATGATATCGATAATAGAACATCATGGACTGTTTGAGCAGCATTTGGATGAAAAGTCCTTTTCAAAGTCTCTGACCTCTGCTGCAGTCCCTCTGTATCTTGGATTATTTCAACACATAGATCGGCGATCTCATTAGGAGCAGATGCTGACTGAGCAAGTCCGGTTTTAGTGAAGTAGCTCAAATTTTGTGTTTCAGCACCACCGACGACATCAAGAAGTAACATAGGCAAACCCTTTATTGATGCCTCTGAAATCGTGAGTCCACCGGGTTTGGTCAACAAAAGGTCAGCACTGTCCATCAATAGCGGTATATGGCTTGTGTAACCAAGAAGCCGTGTATTGTTGTGATTCTTTTTCGAGAGAGTATTTAGTAGGCGTTTGTTNGTTCCGCAAATAATAGTCAACAATACATTAGGGGGCAATGACCGGGNAAGTAGCTCCTCAATTCTTTCAATTGGACCACAGCCCATACTTCCACACATCAAAAGAATATTTCGCTGGCTGGCAGATAGGCCCAGTAATGCTTTTGCTTGCTTTTTTGTGTTTACACNATCAAGAAAAGCTCCCTTCACTGGTATGCCAGAAGGGACNATCGACTCCATACCTATTCCTTGCTTTGTAAATTCACATATGAGATCTTCATGAGGTACAAAACANATGTCAAGACTGGTGTCCTTAAGCCCATACGTACAACAGTAATCCGTNCAGACAAAACAGGTNTTGACTACTGAGGGGTGTTTTCTTATCAGCTCCGTAGTGATTGCCGCGGCGATAATATGTACACATACAACGGTATCAAACCTTCCGTCACTTACGATACCTCGCAGCTTTTCAGCTCCGTACTCGATCCACTTGCGGAGTAAAAGGTTACTGTCAAAGCTCATTGACTGTTTTTCCACAATCTCATAGCTTCTTCGATTCAGCTTTGGTATATTGCGATAGAGACTGGCGTGGAAATTACTAAACATGACAGAAACAGTTTTGGAATAGAAACCCAGACAATCCATGATCCGGCACTCATCACCTTGCGCGTCGAAAACCTCTTTTATGGCTGTGGCGGCAGAATTATGGCCTTCACCTGTATTGCAAGTCAGCAGTAGCGTTTTCATAATTAAATTCATCTCCTTTTACTTTATACCCTGTTCAGGCCGCTTTTTCCCGAAAGACCCAAAGTCTAATGCCTACATAGCTCAATACACCAGAACAGGAATCCGCAAGGATTTTCACGGCTAACTCCCCAAAAGCGCTTCCTTGCAGCGATAACGCTTGACTGGTGAGCGCTAGGACGCACTCGGAGACTGCAAGGCAAGCCAAAACGAGAAGTAAATACTGAAGCATTTTTCGGCTGAAGAATTTACTGTCGGAACCAAATGTCCATTTGCGGTTAACTGCGTAACTCATTACGGCACCACATGTATTGCTGATGAGCTGTGCGGTGTATCTGAAATTGAGATTACTTGAAAAGCCGCCGAACAAACTGTTTAGGATGAAATATATCGCCCAGTCGGTGGCAACGACTGCTATACCTGAGATTTGATATTTAATAATTCTGCTGAGTTCGCTCTTTACCGCAGTCTTATCAATCTTGCTTATAATCATCTTACTTTACCTGTTCATCGTAAAGGCGCGCGGCTTCCATGCAGATGTCCAGAGAAAGATCAAGGCATTCCTCGCAGATGTTGTCGGGCGTATCAAAGCGCGTGTGGTAATAGGTTTGCGGCATATGATCGACACCGCACATACCGCATGAGAGAAGGCCCTCTCGTGAGAAGGCTTCGGCATCCGTCGCTCCGGGGTAAATACCCGCGTCTTTCATGGCAATGCCGCAGTTTTTTCCCGCTGCCCGTAAAAGATTTGCGACATACTCACTGTTTTTCTGTGTACCGTTAATGCCCCGTGTATAAACCTGAAGCTGGTTGACCTCGCGGAGAGTGTCCAGTGCGATGAAGATTGTTTCCACGTCGTCGAAATCGTGCTTATGTTTTTTGGCAAACGCTTTGCTCCCGCGCAGTCCTTCCTCCTCTGAGCCGGTAATCAGGCAGCAGACTTCAGTGTTTTCCAGCCGGACACCGGTTTCTTCCATCTCTTTCAGTACACACATCGCCACAAGGGAACCTGATAGGTTATCGTTCGCGCCATCAACGATTTCAGTCCAGTTGATAAAGAACAGGCATGATATAAAAGCGGGAACCGGGATGAGAGCGATAACCCCCAGCACAAGCCATGCGCCTGATAGAGTGACATGACCGACATTGGCCGCCTGAATAAGCGCGGCGACGCTTATACACCAAATGTAAATCTCACCAATAATAGCGGCGATAAAGACGCGGATTCCGCTCTTTTCGCTTGGGTGTAACGAATAGGTCATTTCAAACGCGGCGTCAGCGTGGCCTCCGAAAATGATTCGGCGTTTTGTTTCGCCGGACGGCTTGCGCCTAGCGAACACATTGATCGATGTAGCCGCAGGGTATAGGCGATCCGTGAAACGATAGTACAGCGCAAATTCTAGAACAAATAAGAGAATCGCCGCCGACGTGCAAACGAACCCTAAAATTGTGAAGAACTGTGCGCCGATTCCGGCTCCCACCCAATATAACAGCACCGCCAAAATTGTCAGAAGGCTTGAGGGAATGATACAGCCCATAAAAGCGCCGGGATGCAGGGTGAATTTTTCTTCGGTTACGCTGTCGCTCCAAGCGGCCAATTGATTCGCAAAATGGTGCTGACAGTTTTGCTCTGAATCAGTGCCACCGGCACGGTTTTTGAATCTGGTGCAGATGTCGTAAATCTGATCCTTGATATATGGGTCACTCCGTCTTGTCTTTTCCATGTCAACACATCCTTTATAATATTTTGAGAGATAGCTGTCATTCATTACAGATCCCAATTACTTCGTTGCAGAGTGCCTTTTTGATTGAAGTGATGTGAATCACAAAATCCAACACGCACCTTTTGACGATCTGATGTGCGATTCTACGGGTAAAGACAAACTTGTTTTCCTGAAGTGTTTTCCCCATTGAGATAATTAGATAAAGACTGATGAGAGAGGTTGCGCTACCGAAGATCAATCCGGCCAGTCCAGCAGAGAGCAAAATATCCCCGCCGATGGTGATTGACAGCAGTGCTTCCCGCGTGATCGCCAATGAGGTGATAACACTGGACAGGTTCACCAATTTTATTGCTTTTACAATAGAATCGTCACCTTTGCGGTTGAGAAACCCCGAAATTACAGAACAAAGCTGAATAAAAGTCGAAACCGCAATCACAACGGCGATTGGCACGGAATAGGTGATAGTCTTAACGCCAAGGAATACCCTCATGGAATAGAACATGAAAAACAAACTGGAAGTGAGCAGGAACCATCCAATGAGATAGGCGCAAAAATTCGTTTCGTCAGAGGGCTTCTCAGACTTACGTGTAACACCGACTGCCCTTGTGAGGCCGATTCCGACGTCATACAGAGAATAAACACACAAGAAAACGGATGGGGTCAGAACTCCCAAAACAAATTTGGCGGCTGCCATGATGAAAGGGTAGAGAGCCACGCCTTCCCGAAACAGGGTTTTACTTTTGCCATAGAAAACCATCATTCTCAATCAGACCTTTCATCCTTGTCATTCCTTATTGGTTAATGAATACCGCCGTTCTGTTACATGAACGCAGTGTTAATCTTTGCTGCAAGTTAATTAGTAGCTACAAAGAGGATGGCATTGCCTCTCCGAGATTGCCAATGCTTCCATAATATGAATTTCTCGCTGATGCATTGATAGGATTCTCCGACAGTCTGGATTTTTGACCTTGATCGCGTATCGCTTTCATCTTTTCATATAAGTCTTGCGTGACGCGGACACGCTCATGGGCAATCCCGTTTTGTGGTTGATAAGTGACCGCCTCTGAAAATGTAACCGTGCGTTCGCTTTTACCGCAATACACCGCGTAAAATGTCAACTGCTTGCCCGTTTTGCGATAGTACATGTGAGCCAAATATACAAACCCATCATGAAACTCTGCGACATCATCATCATGGAAATAATCCCAGCCCGATGACTGAGGATTTTCCGGGAAGATCAATATGTTTCTTCCGTGCTGCATCGCATTAAGGCTGTCACGCATGGTAATTATCGTCCTAGAATCTCGATATACCGGGATTGGCTCTTTTGCATCTATCATTGTTATAACTAATTTTGTTATAACCGCTGCCAAAGGATTTGCAATCCACTTAGGCCATCCCATGTGAATAAGTCCCCACAAGGTTTCTTTTTTCGCATCAGCGTAACTTAACATACTATTTCCTACCCAAGGGGAGGTCTTTGCTGGAATGAACGTGCTGGCAACAACAGGCCCGTAGATGCAGTTGTGATTGCAAACAAATATGACCGGCTCATCACCCAGTTGAGGGACATTCAATACTTTATGGTGATAAAACAAACGGATCAACCAAGCCAAAAGCCGTGTGCGTCTATTCCGAAACGCTTCTTTATACCGTAGTGACATAATGATGACCTCCTAGTGTTGCTTATCATTTAGTGGGCGTTGTTTTTGAACTTGCTATAGAATACATCCACGCTGTTAACTGATTGCAACGTCAACCTTAAGCAAACCTTAATTTGACAATTTTATCAGTCCATTTCTTCTATTTTCTCGCGGATGCGCTGCATGGTTTGTTCCACAGAAGCTAAAGTATTCGCACAATTCAGAAACATGGCGGAGTATTGCCGCAGTTCCGTTACCTCGAAATTTAGGGCATAGTCCCGACTCTTTGCAAGATCGGAGCTATACCCTTTTGTTGGCTGGTTCATATGGCTGGGTTGATTGTCCTTTTGATTCCACTGTATGTTATCTTGCGTCCGCTTTTTTGCGATTTGCGA
>WRNV01000167.1 GCA_009776445.1 Oscillospiraceae bacterium
TATTTGATATCTTTACAAAACATCAAGGCATCTGACGAGAAAGATATCAAGATACAGTTTTCCGTGGAAGACGGTTCGGTTAAGGTGGTCCGCTATGGAGATTTCACGGGCAACCGGGAAGTGGACGGCAACGATATTCTTTGGATCAATCGGTATATACAGAGCTTGTTTATCTTTAGTGAAATGATCAAGACCTGGGCAACTCCTATCACTACGTTTTGTGAACCTGCTGCGGACTTCACAAACAGCGGAGAAGTTGACGGTACGGATGTTTTATGGATCCATCGGTATATCGCGGCAAATGAAAACCCGCAGAGAATGGTCAGTATTTGGCCGACATCAATTGATTTCAGCCATATTGGAGTGGAAAACAACGTGGCTTCCCCAACCGTAAGCATGCAGAGCGCCGCGTTGGGCGACAGCTTCGTATATATGACGCCAAACAAAACTGACGTTCCGGCAGGTGAAACCTTTAGTTTGACGGTCGGAGTGGATTTGCTTCCCGGTGTGGAGCTTTCGGCATTGTGGATTACTCTCGATTATGATCAAAGCGTTATGCGCCTTGTAACAGGCGGGATTTCATATCCATCCAATCTTACGTCGGCAAGCGCCGGCCCATTCTATTTCGCCCTATCGCCAAAAGGCTTTAACGCTCAGGGTAGCGGTGATGTCATGATCCTTACGTTTGAAGTGTTGGATGACTCCAAGGAGGCGGCAATTGGGCTTACTGTGAATAGGGCGAGTAATCCTAATGATATGAGCGTCATTTTGCTTCCTCCTGATATAGTTGTTATTAACCACACTGCTACTCTGACGGTTACCTCAATCAAGATAGACGCTCCCGCGCAAGTAACGGTATCGCGTATGAGTACAGTTACCTTCACAATAACTCTGAACCCAGGCGCGACCAGTGATGGCATTATCTGGTCAATTACTCCCGCAGGGTTCGCTTCTGTGAATCCAACCACCGGCGAAGTCGTCACACAAAACAAGGCAGGGACAGTATTGCTTACAGCTACCGATACTGCAAGCGGCTTGAGTAGTAGCGCCGTGCTAAGGATTATCTAGCAACAACTGTGATGGCTGTAATAGCTGTGATAGTAGATGTCTGAACGCGCTATTTGGATATGTTCGAAATTATACAGACACTAGTGAAATCTTCCAAAGGGCTGTTGAAATATCAAAAGTATTTCAACAGCTCTTATGCATAGGCAAAATAGCAACGTTGAAGATAACCGTCACCGCATACAGGCGTGCCACTTCATTCGCGAAGTCCGGCTTTGGACGAGAGCCTTGGAAACTGTGTTGCGTTGCTATAACCGAAAGTGCTCGTAATGGTAGCCCTGATAGTAGAGCGAGTTACTCTTCAAACGTCACTCATGGATATCCACAGATACTAATACATCTGAATACTTTAGAATGCTTAAATGTAACGCACATGTAACAAGGCCGAAATATACTTATTGTGTGTTGGCTGAGTTAGCTAAATTAAGGCGCTAAACTGGCGATCACAAATAAAACGGGTTTTTCTTTTGTTGTAAATATCTTGAGTAGTTCGTATATTCATTTTGGAGGGATTTGGCGTGTTTTGGAATAAAGGTTCATTATTGACAAACGTAACGCGCGTATTGTCGATCGTTGTCGTTTTGTCTCTTTTTATAGCGATACAACCAATGGGGCCTGTGTTGGCGGAGAATATTAATTTGGAAAATGAAGCCACCACCGAGTCCGCGTATCTAGATGCGATCGAAGAGCAACAGGATACGGCGGATATTTTCGACGCGGGAGAAACCGGTATAGTGGCGGACGATCAAAGTATAATTGAAAGCGAGCTGCCAGACGCAGGTGATGAGGGTGAGGAACTCACTAGCGTCTCTGATGAAACTGAAGCTGTGCTTTCACAGAGTGTACAGGCATTTATGGCGGAAGGCGAAATTACATATGGAGAAGCCTTCGAGGACGCAAATTTTCTGAAATGTGTCCTTGATTTGATGCTACAAAAGTTTGGGAAAACAAGGACAGAAGATAGTTTACTTGCCGACGATCTAGGCGACATAGGAGATATAGATGAGTTAGACGTTTCAGAAAAGGGAATATCAAGTCTAAAAGGGATCGAGTATTTCACGGGCCTGGAGGTACTAGACGCCCACAACCGTGACGATAATCCCGATGCTGATCACCCTCCCCTAAGTCCAGAACTTGCGAACACTCTAGTCAGTATTGATCTGTCGAATAATCTAAAATTGTGTAAACTTATTGTAAAGTATAATCAATTAGCCGATCTTGACGTGAAATGTTTGGTCAACTTGGAGGAACTCGACATTGAGGGTAACAATATAGAAGATATTGATCTGTCTATGAATACGAAATTAAATCATCTTGATATAAGCTACAATCAGTTGACCCTCATTGACGTGTCCAGTTTGGTGGAGTTGGATTTCTTAGCAGTTAATAATAATGATTTGGAAAGCCTTGATTTGTCTAAAAATGAGAGTTTAATCACAATCTCTGCAAGCTACAATAATCTTGAAAATATTGACTTACCAATCAGCGATAAACTGCTAATTATACAAGCTCCTTATAATTATCTGAAAAAAATCGATGTATCAAAAAACACTAAACTGATGACACTTGATTTGGAGTACAACCTGCTTGAGAACCTGAATGTAGAAAAAAACTTCAATTTGATGTTGCTTATTGTTATGTACAATATGATGGAAACTCCTGAAGACGTTGTGGGATGGGAGAATTCTGGGTTATTGAAGTTGAATGAGACATTTTACTTTGACCCACAAGGGAGACTGCTTGCCCCATCAAGTTTAGTCTACAATGGAGACGGAACTGTATCGTGGGAAGCAGTAGACGATGTGGAGGGGTATGTTGTCCGTATTGATGGACGACGTGTTTTTGATGGAATATATATAGGTGCTGTCGTCACTACATCTTATGACCTGAAAAATGTTTTGAGTCTATTAGGTTACTCGCCTACAACACAAAACGACCAGAGTGAGATGAAAATTGAAATTTCATCCGCTGCTTTGGATAACAATAAAAATCCGCTCGAAGAATCAGAGCGTAGCGAACCTCTTATTATAGATGTACAAATGCTTAAAGCCCCTGTAATATCAATTGATGAGGAGGATGGTCACACCATACGATGGGAATCGATTTCCAACGCTCCTGAGGAGTTTGAGTTTGAGTATGTGATCTTTATTGGCAATGCTAAAGTTGGTGAAAAAATTGTCTGCTCTCAGGATGATTCAGGCGTTTCCTATGATTTAAATAACCTTAATCTCAAATCTGATACTACAATCAGTATCCGGGCTTTCGCTGCTTTAGATAAAATGTATCTTTCCGAAATTAGCAAGGAATTAAACTATTTAAAAGAAAAAGCCCCTGATGAAAAAGATCCCGATGAGAAAGATCCCGACGAGAAAGATCCCGACGAAAAAGATCCCGACGAGAAAGAACCTGATGAGACAGACCCTGACAACAACAAAACAGGCGATGGGAGTTCGAGTATAAATGTGAATTGGGACTTGATTCAGGTCGATAACACAATGCCATATGGCACTAACAACAAAGACGCCTTTAATAAGAAAAGCGATCAATCTAAAGTGGAATTTCCATACACAATCACAGAAGGAACATTCAGCGTCGAGGATGGTTTTTTGCCAACTGGAACCAATAGAATTATTAAGGTCACATTTACTGCTTCTTTAGGAGAAAACAAAGGGAAACCGGTAACACATGACTATGTAGTAGCAGAAGTATCCCCTAAAGAATTATCCCCCAATTTTATCTCTATAACGCCGTCCTCGTTCATCTACAGCAAAAGTGCGATCAAGCCAACCGTCACGGTTGCTGACATTCCCCCAGGCTCTAGTACTTCCATTCTTAAGGACAGTGACTATACTTTAGCGATACCAGACAGCATAGATGCCGGAACTGTTAAGGTGACTATTAATGCTACTACTTCCGGAAATTATAGAGGAGAAGTGTCGAAGACCTTTACAATTCTTAAGGCTGAGCCATCGGGCACTCCTATATTCACTAAGATTACCAGCGACGGGAAGACTCTCGCGGACGCGAATCTGTTGCCACCAACTGGCGGTTTCAAGAACCCTGTTAGCAAAATAGATGTTCCAGGGAAACTGACGTGGGATGACGGAAACGCGAAAATAGTCACGGGGAAAACTGCGTACAATTGGACATTCACTCCAGATGACACTAGAAATTACAAGATTTTAACAGGCAGGATCACGCCATATCCTACAGGTGTCGCTGATGATACTCAGGACGACACATCTGGGAGGCTGTTTATCGATGTACCGCTAGGCATATGGTATGAAGAAGCCGTGACGTACATGTACGAATATAGTTTGATGAACGGCACAAGCACAGAACAGAAAATATTCAGCCCCAACGCGTCTCTGTCGCGCGCTATGATAGTGACGATCCTTTACCGGCAGGAAGGCGAACCTGACGTCGATGGTTTTGAAAACCCATTCTCCGACGTCCCTGAAGGGACATGGTACACGAACGCTGTTAAATATATGGCAGAAAACGGTATTGTAGAAGGATATCCGGACGGTTGTTTCGAGCCAAATGGCAATATTACGCGTCAAGAACTGGCAGTCATACTCGTAAGGTACGCTGAGTTTAAGGGAATGGAACTGCCGTCTAAGAATGAATACCAAGGCTTCAACGACGAAGCGTCCATCGCTGAATACGCGATAGACGCTGTGCAGAATTGTTATGAAGCCGGGATTATCACAGGCAAGAGCGACGGCAGCATTTTTGACCCAACAGGCGAAGCCACGCGCGCCGAGACCGCCGCCATGCTATTCAGGTTCCTCGCAATTATTTAACATCGCGGCGCCCTGTAGGGGCGAACCTATGTGTTCGCCCTCCTGCATGTTTCCCGCACGGTTATTTTGTAGGTGCAAACCTATCGTTTGCCCTATCGTATGGTTCATACGCGGTTGTTCTGTAGGGGCGAACCTATGTGTTCGCCCTCCTGCATGTTTCCCGCACGGTTATTTTGTAGGGGCAAACCTATCGTTTGCCCTATCGTATGGTTCCTACGCGGTTGTTCTGTAGGGGCGAACCTATGTGTTCGCCCTCCTGCATGTTTCCTGCACGGTTATTTTGTAGGGGCAAACCTATCGTTTGCCCTATCGTTTGCCCTATCGTATGGTTCCTGCGTGGTTGTTCTGTAGGGGCGAACCTATGTGTTCGCCCTCCTGCATGTTTCCCGCACGGTTATTTTGTAGG
>WRNV01000168.1 GCA_009776445.1 Oscillospiraceae bacterium
AACTCTGTTAGTGAAATACCTATCATTATACCGGCATTGAAGGCTTTCAACGCGTCCACATCCTGAGTGTCGGTAAATGGATTAGAAACAGTAGGCAAGACAGTTGTGTTCGCGAGGTTTTCGTAAGCCTTGACAGTAACGCCAGCGAATTCAACCCTGGAAATCGGCCTTCTTAAATCTATATTCGGATTCAAAAGTGATGACGGTATAAGCCCCATCGCCAACGCTCTGTTAAGCTCCTCCCTCGCCCAATCGGAGTATGTTCCGGGGATGGGGTCGTCGTCTCCATTTTCTGGTTCTTCTGGTGCTTCAGTGGGAGTAGGCGTAGGAGGATCAGGGGGACCAGACGGTAACCCTCCTGTATCTGTTTCAAATTTGCTTATAGCTACCGTCAATACATTGCTTATCAAACCTTCGCTATCTTCGCCTACTATACAAATCTTACAGGCATCATTGCCGAGCAAGTTGCTTATACTAACAGTGTTCTTACCTTGTGCCATCACGTTACCGCCGCTGTTAGTCTTTATATTTTCTACTGAAGGCGCCGCTTCTATACTGCCTATTACTTTATAATAATACTTCCCATCGGCTGAGCTTGTGAAATCAACTGCCGCACCGGTGCTGGACTTTCTTGTCGACGAACCCGAGGATAGGGTAGGTGGGTCGTTTATTATGATTTCATACAGCGCGGTCACTACTAAATCGGAAGTTACGTTGGAAAAGTCCTTATCCCAATCTATGAAGTTATAACCATTTCTCACAGGGTCAGGTGGAGCCTCCGCAGACTCGCCTGAGATTACTTCTTGTTGCTTAAGTATGGTGTCGTCCCAGTCAACAAAGGTGATACTATAGCTGGTTGGGAGAGGGTATCCCTCTACATATTCCCCCATATACACTACCAGTACATCGCTTATCAAGCCTTCGCTATCTTCGCCTACTATGCAAAATTTGCATGCGCCATTGCTTTTCATGCTGCTTATAATAATAGTGTTCGTACCTTGTACCATCACGTACTCATCGTTGTCTGTCTTGATTTCCTCCGCCGAAAGCGCTTCTTCTGTGTGGTTGATTACTTTGTAATAGTACTTCCCCTCGGCTGAGCTTGTGAATTCAACTGTCGCGCTGGTACTGGACTTTCTTGTTGACGAACCCGAGGATAGGGTAGGTGGGTCTTTTATTATGATTTCATACAGCGCGGTCACCGTCATATTGGAAGTCACATTGGAAAAGCCCTTATCCCAGCCTTTGAAGTTGTAACCGCTTCTTACAGGGTCAGGTGGGGCCACCGCAGACCCGCCTGAGATTACTTCTTGTTGCTTAAGTATGGTGTCGTCCCAGTCAACAAAGGTGACACTATAGAGGATTTGTGGAGGCGTAGTCCCTTGGGATTCAAGTATTACATACTTATAACCAGCCGTGTCACGGAATGGATCGATGTCAGTAAATGTGCCTTCGCCTACTGGTTCTTTGGGTTCTGTGTTGGTTGTATTTAACCAATACTTGTATGTCCCTGTTATCCTAACCGTTCCCATCTCGCCGTCAGTCCCCCTGCCCATTGCCGCTGCATTACCAAAACCGCCTCCTATGGCTGTGACCATTCCGCCACCGATAAAGATTGTACCACCACCGCCTATGCCACCGCCACCAATGCCCGCGCCGCTTATTTTAGCGTTGTTATAGCTGCTTCCTGTTGCAACTACAGTACCTCCGGTGATGGAGATTGTACCGCCAGCCCTGACACCACTGCCGCCAATGCCAGCACCAGCGTTGCACCCAGTTGCTGTGACCGTGCCTTCTATTATAGAAATTGTAGTATCTGTACCGCCGATGCCTGCGCCACCGCTGTGACCAGTGTCGCCACTAGCGCCTGTCGCTGTTACCGTGCCGCCACTAATTAGTATTGTGCCGCCCACGCCGAGCTGTCCGCCACCAATCCCTGCAGCGTGAAAATTGCGGCCTTCCGCTTTGACAACACCGCCGCTGATGGTGATTGCGCCGCCTGCACCTATATTTCCACCACCTATACCCGCGCCATTTGCGCCGCCTATGGCTGTAACTGAGCCGCCGCTGATGGTAATTACGCCGCCCGCACCACCGCCTCCACCGCCCCCTATGCCCGCTCCATTGCTGCCACCTGTGGCATAAACCGAACCGCCGCTGATTGTTATCGTGCCGCCCGATCCACCTGATCCGCCACCGATGCCCGCGCCATTTGCGCCGCCTATGGCTGAGATCATTCCGCCTTGTACGATTAGCGTCCCGTCTGACGTATTAATAGCCGCGCCGTTTCCCGTTTCCGCGCTACTTGCTTTGTTTATAACGGTAAGTATTCCATTGATATCACTATCTTTGATGGTCAGTGTGACGTCTTTGTTGATTTTTATGGCGTTACCTATGTTGCCCACAGCAGCAGACAAATTTATCGACAACATATGCCCGTTCAGATCCAACGTGAGGGAGCGTTCAATTATCAACGGTGTCACTATGTCTCCTATGTTCGCGTTCAAAATGATGTCGCCGCTTTCGCTGTCGGAAAGCTTGCTGCGCAGCTCTGCCTCGCTACTGGTATTGCCGCCCGCCGCGTGGGAAACTGTCGGCAGCCACAGTACTGCCATGGCCAGGATCAGCGCTAGTGTTAAGACGCGATGTACTAATTTGCATTTCATTTTGTTTTTCCTCCTATGTTAGATGGTAGGTCTATACAATATCTTCAATCATCGCCAATTTCAATGTGCCGAAAGTCACGATTATCCATTACTTTCGTCACTGTTTTTGACTATTTGCACTGTCAACAATAATAAGTCGAAACCGTTGTTTTTGTCTGTATTGATTATAGTAGTGTCTGCACCTATATGCTATAATGCTCCGTAGCTCAGGTAAATTATTACATAATGGGGCCGATTGTATTAGCTAGCATTGGTCATTTGGTGACCTCTATTGGAATTGGTGATACAGCTTTACTATTAAGTGGGATGGAACACCTGTTCCTTATGGCGGGCATAATACTGGTGAATTTGTAGAACCCATCATAGGAGGTAGCTTTGTACCTCTTATCAAAAACTAGATATAAAGGGGTCACAGACGTATGGGAAAGAAATATATATTTCAAAATGTAAATATTAACTCTATCAAGTTTGTAAATAATAAAAACGATATTAAGTTTGATTTTCTTGATAGTTATGCAAATAGTGGGAAGTATTGCGGTGAGTTGATATGCACAGACATATTATCGCTAACAATGAAAACAGATTTGGGGGATGAGCCTTATTTTCCGCAGTTTATTTGTGATGTTTCTATTGAAGAATTTCCAGGAAACAGTGAACACCATCTTGTCGTGTTTGAAGGAGGGACTTATTATATTTCGTTGATCTGCAATGAGATTATGTACCAATAATAGAGCCAGTTAAAACGCATAGGGGACGATTACAGCCCCCTATGCAGATTGCTTATTTTTCGCTTTCTTAGAATGGTTGCGCAACACTATACTCTAGCGTCGGCGGTACTAGTATAGTTATGCCAGCAGAGTCGGCAAGCGCCGAATGCGGCGTTATAGACAGGATAGCCACAAGTGTCATCATCAGTATCGCTGTTTGTTTTCTTAGTCTTTTCATAAGTTTATTTTTCCTCTGTAATCCATGCACTTACGGAACCGACTTTGTGTGCATGGCTCAATTTGGTTTGGCTGGTATGTATACATAGTACTTAATATCCCCTTTTTTAACCAATTTTTCAAATGACTGTGCACCATATCCTTGCGCGGAAGGGGCATAGTCTAATAGGGCGACTCCAGCCTGCGCAACAATTGGGCCATGTTTGGCTATATTGTACTCATTTTTCGAAATTTCGGATTTATTCCCGTTGTTGAAATCTGCTACATCAAATTCTCTTCCTTCCTGAACTGGTCTGACAACTTGCATATGTCCAGGATGTTCATCACTTTTCGATGAAACAATTGTTAGATAACCCTTGTTCGCGTAATCTTGTGCTTTTTGTGCTTCCTTTGCTGTTACTTCTATCCACCCTTCTTCTTTTGCAGCCTTTCCAGCCAACCATTCATAAGTTTGGTTTGCATTCATATCAACAAAAGGAGCGTTCATTTCTCTACAAACATCCTGAACAAAAACACTACATTTGTATTGGGTTATAGTTTTGGTTTTATCATCTGGATCTGGTATTTTTTCAGGAAAATATTTCCTTTTTTCTGTTACATTCAGTTTGTCAATAACGTCATTGTAGACCTTAGCTCTTTCTATATCATAATTGGTCAAAGATGCTGATTCTTCGCTCGTCGGTAGGCTTATATAACTGCTCCACCCATTTGCCCAAATATCGACAAGTCTTTTTGCACTATCTGGGGGTTTCATCGGTATCCTCCACCCATTTGCCCACTCCGGGGGTTTCATCGGTATCCTCCACCCATTTGTCAAAGTCTCACCATTTCTTTTTGCTTCGCCCAACAAGCTACCGCTCGCTTTAGCTTCCGTCGCCTCGATTTGCATTGCTGACCTCATAGCGATTATGAAACTGCCTTCTCCATCGTCGCGGTATTCACGGTATGAAACGGCAAATACGTTTGAATACTCGTGTACTATTGTTTCTCCCGCATGGGTAATCTCAATTGACACAGTTTTGTACACATCGTCAAACCCTGGTTTTAGCCGCGACCAATCTGCTATTGCTTTTGTTGAATCCAGAATGAATTGTTTGTCGTTGTCATACGAAATCCGGCCAGCAACGGTTATCGTAACCTTGGTTTTCCTGCCAACCAAATCTTGTGCCCCGGCTTCTGGATTGTTGACTTCAATCCCCACCGACGTCACTTCTTCAGTTAGTTCCGCTATGTCTGAAATTTTAACTTTGTACATGTTTCACCTCAATCTTAGCGCAATGCGCCTAAATTTCAAGCACGTAATAACGCATCCGGCAAACTGCAGTATATCAGCATCTCGCTGTGCATATTGCTCACCATCCATGTCTATGTACCCGATGAAAACCGTATTATCAAGCTACCGCGTCGTTGATATCGGCGCCAATCAGATTTGCTCCAGTGAAATCAGCGACTATCAAATCCGCATTGCGAAAGTTTACTGGTAAAAACCTACGAATCCCCATTCCAATTCATCCTTTTATTGCGAACCTAGTAATATTAGTAAGGTATGAATAAAAATCGGTGTGTCAATTTTCGTTTCATTTTGTTTTTCCTCCTTTGTTGATGGTAGGTCTATACAATATCTTCAATCTTCGCTGATTTCAATGTGCCGAAAGTAA
>WRNV01000169.1 GCA_009776445.1 Oscillospiraceae bacterium
CGCGGCCATCAATCTTGACAACTACTCGAAAAACGGCAGCGCTTAAGTAGATTCGACACGCCGTGAGTTACACGGTGTCAGCCTGTGGAGAGTTCTCGCGTCGGCCCCTCGATGAAGCAGGAATTGAACATCAGATTTATTCATCTTTGACTAAGTTTGTATAAGTTTCAAATAACGGCAAAAGTAAATATTCCCGCCCAAGAAAGCTTCGCGTTTCAACTCGCCGCCGCAACGGCGGCATGGATACGCCAGCGTCTTGCTCGAGAGGATAGTGCGGTAGCCTCCCGGCCTACTAAACAGGTCTTTCTCAGTGTCGCGACCGCCGCCGTCGAGCATGTCTTTCAGCGTAGATACGGTGGCATGATATAACGTATCCCGCTCGGAATCCGACAAAGATTCAGCCTTGCGCTTAGGATGGATATGGGCATTGAACAGAATATCTTGCAATACTCCATTGCCAAGGCCGGGGATCCGCTGCTCGGTTGCAAGCAGCGCCTTAACGCTGAGAGATTTTTTGATTCCCACGAATAATCCTCTAAAGTACTCTTTGTCAAACGCTTCCGAAAATGGGGACGGCTTTTCCCTGCCAATGTTGTAGTAAAAGTCATCACGTGGCTCGTCGGGGAAAGCCATCATGCCGCCATACATTTGAACAGTGCAGCACAGAGCGGTACCATCGTCAAATTCAAGCAATAGCTGGTGCTTGTCAGGGCGTTTTTCCCCCGCGCTGATATAGCGGCCTCGGACTCCGTCAAAAAATGAGACGATCATTCCGTCTGCATGCATTTCAGGCCGTCCGCCATAAGCGGCTGTGCCTGTAACTTTTCTTCCTGCGAGTTTTTCATTATATAACGAAGGTTCACCGGAATACCACGCGAATCCATGTGGGTGGGTATTAGCCTTCGCGCTGACGATGGTTTTGCCAATAAATGCTTGGCCAAGCTGGCCGGCAAGCGTGAAGGCCTCGGGCAATTCGATCATTTTTAATGCTCCTCCATGAGAATTTTCTTCTTGTCGGTATCAGTTTTTCCTGAGCATTTCTATCACGCCTGCCAGAATGCGGTTCTCGTCAGCATTGTCAATAAAAACAGTATCTCCACTAGCAATATCAACGAGGATACCGTAGGGCGTTCCATCTATATCGGCGCTGAACAAATATACCCCTAAACCGTCTGCAACACCTCCGGGATCTGTGAGTTTCCCGTCAAACAGAATGTTGAGCACTATCTCATCTTTTTGATAACACTTAAGATATGAAACATTTTGGTAACCGTTGTTCGATAAAGATTTTCCAGATGCATTGATCGTTATAGGTTTTGTGATAAGGATGACCGCTGCTGTCACAATTAAAATAGACGCATAAATCGCAGAAGCCACATATGAAGTGGTTATCTTCGGTAGCCTAGGAAATTTTTTTATCATCACCAACACACCAAGCACAAAAATGACCCCGATTGCTTGATACCCGATTAAAGAATCCCCTTTTAGTATATCATAAACAGAAAGAACCACCCCAATAACGACCAACACTGCAGTATACAATGCACCAAATAGCTTTCGCCTACTTTGCTTTATAGGTTTTGCTTCATTATTAATGCCAAATATCAGATATATGGGTGGATAAATCAGCGCAAGAAAAAATACAGTCCGAAATGCACTACCGAACCAAACATACTGCACAAAGTATAAGACAAGACAGGCAGAAACGTAAAAAACTAATGCGAGAGCCTTGTCAAGTCTTATGTGTGTAATGATCTTTTTCATATCTGTCCTCTCAGACCTCCAACAAATGATTAGCACAATAGTCACTTGCTAATATTTGTGTTAATTGTTTGCGCTAATTTGCGCAAATCTATTCGGAAAAAAATAAAACCTCGTAGTAGATGCACTGTCATTACCTATTTCAACAGTCTCCTCAAATCTTCAGCTGCGCGCACCATATCAAGCAGACTGTTAGTATGCCCTTGATTGCTTGCGATAACGAATTCAGGCACAAAATAAGTAATTTTCAATGCTTTGTTTATCTCGGCAGCCTTACTTTGAGCTGTGCTCTTCGACAAGCCGAACCCGTCCGCTATGTCTTGAGCTGACATATAGTATGGCTGCGACCTGTCGAACACAAAGTTGTTTGAACAAACTGCATACACAATGCCGCAAGCCCATGTATTTGTCTTGCCGCCAGTCAGCGGTGTCGGGCGCTTGCGGCGTAACTTTTCCAGCACATGCAAGCAGACTTCGGTGAATTCTGAATTTAGTTCCGCTTCGCAAAACCCGGTTATTGCTTCCGCAATCTCTTGAAACCTTTCATCTTTTTGTTGTAGCGTTCTTTCAACAGTTTTTTTTGGCACTGCTTTCCTGACCTCACGCGGCGCGGAATCGTCAAATGGCAAGCTATCAATAATACCAAACTTTTCTTTTGAAATCCTATATGCTTCGTTCATGCTTCTGCGCATGTTCGGGCCTATTCTGATATTGTACGCTGAAACCAACCCGTCATAAATGATTTTGCCTTTGAACGGAAGAATCAGGGCAGCGACGGCTATTGGGAGGAGGCTCCTGTCGAATAGGTCGGCAAAAGGATGGTTCAAACCGGTTATCCCATACAGCTTTGTTGTGTTTTCATCACCAGTGGTCATGAAAACGGAATACTTCGCCAGATGTTTAACAACGAAAAACCTTTCCTTTATGAAATTATCCCGCCATGATGCCAGAATGCCGAGCTCTTCTTCTGTCAGTTCGCTGCCATAACCGTGAATATACTCATCTATCCATTTCGGATTATCAAACAGTGCTTCCCTAATCTGGTATGCATCCCTGCTATCAACTCCGGTAGGAAAGCGACCGTCGCCGAAACGTTTCACGATTTTATGCTTTTTGTTTGTACAGTGCAATAGGTCGAAATAAAGTTTATAGAACAAGTCTTTGTCCTGCACGTCTAAGTACATGCCATTATCTCCTCGTCTTTTGTCTATTGAAGTCTTCGGCAAGTATTGCGTACATAGCTCTGTCTGAATACTCGCCTTTACGATATCGCGTTTGGCGCAACGTTCCCTCATATATCATCCCGCACTTTTCCATTACTTTTCCGCTATTTGGATTGCGTGGGTCATGTGTCGCATAGATACGATTTACACCAACCATATCAAACAAAAAAGAGATTACCAAAGCCAATGCGCTTGAAGTGTATCCATTGTGCCACCATGGCTTCCCAATGCCATAATCAACCTTGACTGCATTGATGGTATTGTCTATCACCGTGTCAATAAATCCTATCGGCTCATTTAAAGGCTTTGGAACAATCGCCCATGCATAGAAATTTTTGCGTTCGTATGCAGCAATGTAGCCGATCAGATGTTCGCAAGTTTCTTCGATATTCTTATGTGGGTCCCACGGTAAATAACGCATTGCTTCAGCGTTGTTATAAAGGTTCAGGAACATAGCCTCTGAATCACTTTCCTCAAATCGCCGAATCAACAGAGTATTGGTTTCGAGCCTAATCGTACCTTGGTGGTTCATTGCTAACATCCTCGCTTATTTGTTAAAGATCGACATGGCATCACCTATCATGGTTATTGTCAAGATAATGCTGGTGGTATTCCTCAGCCGGATAGAAGCTCAGCAGCAGTAGTATTTCCGGTTTAGACGCCATGTCAGCTTCCCATCAGGAAAAATAATGCCGCGAAATTTTTGATTTCACAGCACTATGGCACGTCTAAAGGGACTCAAACCCCAGACCCTTTGCTTAGAAGACAAATACTCTATCCTGCTGAGCTACAGGCGCATATTTAGAACGAGCATGATTATATAGCCAAACAGAACCAATGTCAAGGTATTACGCGAACCGTTTGTGTTTATTACGTATTACACGATAGGATTCCTTTTAATTCGTTCAGGATATTTTCACCGCCTACAGATATGCTGCCCACTCTTTCGCAGATTTTCTCAAGGCATTCCAATTCTTTCAGCTTATACAGCATCGCATTTTCCTTAACACGAGCATTATATCGAACTTCATTCACAATGTCAAGCTATTTTGTGAATTATTTTCAGTTTACATTTACTTGATGAAAAATATTCATTATAATCACTTTAGAGAGGCGTGATGCAAATGCTTGGAAAGATACTAAAAGAGCTTCGGGCAAAACATAACATAACCCAGGAGCAGCTTGCTGCGGCTATCGGCGTTGAGCGCTCGAGCATTGGCAAATATGAAGGAAACCAAAGCGTCATGCCATCTGTAGATGTTTTGAATGCGATTGCCGATTACTTCAACGTCACTACGGACTACCTTTTGGGGCGTACCCGCACCTATGAGCAAAGCCCGCCTCAAGCGTTTATGGTTGCTGAGCCAAGCGGCGACGCGCTGACAACATTTCATCGTGGAGAATTCAAGGGAGTAACGCAAGATGAGGTTGACAAGCTTGCGATATTCGCTGAGGGACTAAAGGCCGGAAGGCAACCTAATGATTCGAATAAAAAATAGCATTTACAAATTGCACTCAATACAATTAAAGCAAAAATGTCTAAATAATCCGATCTTCACACAGCACCAGCTTCGACATTTTCGAACACTATTTCAACTTCAAATAAATCACCTGATGCCCGTATCTCGAACGACCCGCCCATCAGCTCCACAAGGCTCTTGGCTATATGCAGGCCCAGCCCGCTGCCATCCGTATGCCTCGCCCGGTCCCCGCGAATGAATTGCTCGGTCAAATCATCTGCAGGCATATCAATCGGGTCCTTTGACGTGTTTTTGAGCGATAGGGCAGCTTTGCCGCCGTGTACATTAATTTCGGCAAATACCCTCGTGCCGGGGAGCGAATACTTCGCCGCATTTCCAAAAAGGTTCTCCAGCACCCGCCATAAATGGTTGCTGTCAGCATTTACCACAATCTGCCCTTCCAGTTGCCGAAAAACGTAGGTCAGGCCGCGATCATTGAACTGATCGTCAAATTCACCCGCGATCTGCCCGGTTATTTCTGAAAGGTCAACCGCCTGCAGATTCACAGCCACGTTGCCCGTGGCTGCTTTTGACGCGTCCATCAGGTCGCTTATCAGCGTTTTCAAGCGAGCTGATTTCCTGTCCAATACGCTGACGTATTCCTTAAAATCGTCCCTCTCGAAAGGCAATGCTTTCAATAGGTCGACATAGTTGATGATGGAAGTCAGCGGTGTCCGGATATCGTGGGACACGTTGGTGATGAGCTCCGCTTTGAACCGCTCCGTCCGTATCTTTTCGGCGTTTGC
>WRNV01000170.1 GCA_009776445.1 Oscillospiraceae bacterium
CAAGGGAGCTAAAAAACGGCAGTAGCTATACCTTAAGGATTCCTGCTCAAAATATAGGTGACCTTAAGTTGATTGAGGTAACTGGCGATGTCGGAGCGGTATCGACCTATAAAAAGCCCATGACGGAGATCGGTAATATTGATAACGATATTACGGTTCGCCGACGCTATTATAAGGCGAACGAATATGAAAATAGCAGTTACACATTCGAGCAGGGCGACATTGTGCGCGTTCAGTTATGGATTGATTATTCCGCGAAAGCCATAGACGGTTCATATTGCGTAACAGATTATCTGCCGTCAGGGCTTGAATTTGTCAATAATTCGGCAAAAATCGAAAGAGCGTCCAGTTTTGGATACGGATTTTACCGCTACTGTACGGTCGAAGGGCAGAAAGTAACATTTTATGACTATAACGGAAGATTTAATAAAGGATACTTATACTATTACTACGCGAGAGTTGTAAGCCCCGGAACATTTAAGGCCGAAGGTCCGCTTGTTCAAAATTTAACCGCAAAGGATTATTTTACAGTCGGCGAAGATAGCATTTTAGTAATCAAGTAGTTGCTGATTTGACAGTATCCTTATGCATGCCTTAGAGTTCGTCTTGAAGAGGTATCTCTTCAGAATATGTTTCTTGCTCTAGTACGCCCGCTGTTATGACACCCATGTCGCCGTACTGAAAAAGCTGATCCAAATACTCTATAGCCGCGCGTATTTTAGTCCGCAGAAAATACCCGCAAGACCAAGCCAGTTCACATAACTCTTCCACATTGACATTGGGCTTCCAATCAAACGCGCGCGAGTGAAAAAGCACTATTTTTGACAAGATATCTCTAAACTCATTCCAATCAAGCGGCGATAGCTCAGGGGCGGTTTCAATTCCTGTAAGAACTTCTTCAATCAATCCATTATCAAATCCGTCTGTTTGCGCCAAGTATCCGCGTTCATCTTTCCCCTCAATGACTTGCATTGCGTAGTTATTAGTCATGGTAAATAGTGTGTGGATGTAGGCGTTTTCAGATCTCATAAACTTTGACATATTAGAATAGGCGCCAAACCGTGCTTTTCGACCCAGCCTCCCAATGTGTTCCGCTTCATCAAATAGAATAACCCAGCCATTCAAATCTGACAGATCAAACAACCTGCTCAATAAGAGAATATAATCCCATATATGGCGACTTTTAACAAAGTTAGCCGAGTATACCACTTTTTCGGCAAAGATTTCCCGATATATCTTTTTAAGCTGTGCGTTGGTTATTGTATACCCATGTAGATCGGCAAGAAGTTTAAACTTAACATTAGAGTCATCTGTGTTACAGTAAGACTTGAGAAGATAGTACAATCTATCCGTTTGCAACTCAACTGCGGCGTATAGCTGTAATTCCGCCATTTTTTCTGGTTTCAGTTTTTCAAGCAAAGAATCAAATCCTGATTGTTCCCGTTTTGGCAAATATGTATTAAGCGCGATTCGTTGATATACTTGGCTGAGATTGTTAAACGGTGTTTCGCGTGATAATGAAACCGTTGAAACCGCCATATTTTTGTTTTGAGCCATCCGGAACACGGTACCCATCAGATGAGTTTTACCTTCTCCATAACTTGCGGTTAGTATCTTTCCGCCTCCTGATTTTTCGTCTAGCCAATCCGAGATTTCTGCTAACAACTCCGATCTTGCGCTTCCGAAATACCCTCCGATTGTTCTTGATGGTATCCCTGAGCGCAGTGCTTCTATGACTTTTCGCGCTTCAAAATCCACGCCTCAGCTCACCTCCCATTGTCCCATTGTTGCTAAAACAATCCTGCGCGGCAATGCTAACTCGCTGAAACCAGATTTTGATAGGAGTTCCCTTGCCGCGCCTTCACCAATTGGCTGCGCAGGGCGTTCGCCTGTATTGTTCAGCAGTTGCGCTACACGTGCAGAAATATCCATAACAGATTGAATATCATATACAGGTAATCGATCCAAGTCTATCAAGTTGGAAAAACGATTCAATCGGTCGCTATGAATTTCGTTTTGTATTCGGAACCATAACGCTTGATATGATTTGATCCCATTAATGTCGTCATCAATCAGCCTTCGATTAAACGCGAATAGAAAGAATACATTGCGCAATGTGTCGATCTCGTCGATGAGTTCCCGTATGCTTTCATATGCATCTTCCCGTTTCAGTCGTGTGTACCTGATTTCCTCCAAACTGTCACGGGAAATCAGCATATCTAGATCGTCTATGGCAATTATAAGGCCATTATATCCGGCTATTTTGATGACCTCGATCAAGGAACGCAGCATATGCCGGGCATTGTTCTTTGTAATACGCACAGGCGACAGCCCAAGATTTCGCAGAGTTGGGAGCTTTACTTCTTTTTGTCCCAACATCCACCCCAAAAGCGCTTCCCTCGCAGGTTCCTCAAGTAATGGATGCCCAAGATGCCCGCCGGTTAACAAGGCGCACGCATACGCGAAATTGCTATCCATTAACGGATTTTGCATAAACATTTTGTTTAGCTGCAATCGTATTTCCCTTTTTGTAACTGGATCGTTCAAACCTTTTGAAGCCAAGTAATCGATAAAGCACCCATCAAACTCATCGGGTGAAAAACCTAGTTCTCTTATAATGGTTTGCGCACAACGCCGCAGGCATTCTCCGAGATCGCACTGTCGCAATACTTCAAAAAAAATCTCCTTAAAGTCATGTATCCAAGTTTTTCTAGCTGACAATGAGGCGGTTTTGTAGTTATCCACTCGGCTAAGAAAGTATTCGATCATATGAGTCTTTCCGCTGCCTGGCCTCCCCATGAGGAATTGTATACGATTTCCGCCCTGTGGGATATATTCGTACAAATAGTTTTTCTCCCAGAACTCTGTAAGGAAGTCAAGTCCCACCGTTATATCACCGACAATATCGGCGTTACCGGGCGCAACCCCATTTTTCAGTCGCGAAATAGCCGTCTGCGTATCATGTTCCATACTGCGCGTCCTCCAGTTGCAAAGTAATGCGTGTTCACAGATCCTTATAGAACTTAACTGTTGTTATATACTGTTCCGAGCCATTTTGGTCAAGGATGCGAATAGCTTTTTTTGCGTCGCGGACGGTGTCAAAACGCATTTTTCGCCCATCATCCAAAGTTAAGTCATTGACAGCATACAAACGGGCAAGGTCATAAGCGAAATTGTGCTTCGTATACTCTTTTTTATGCCGCCTCATCGGAGTCAGAAACTCGTATAAATCCGATAAATATAAAGAGGCATCAGCAGCGAGAGCTTTTTTTCTCGAAGCCTTTATTATCGCTATGTCGTAGGCAGCGCTCAATTCTTTAGCAAACGCGGGCGCGTTAAACGAGGCTTTTGCCAACTTGTCTAGTTCTTTCTTAATATCACTGACAAGCTTTGACGGGCGTAAACACGACATTCGCTTGCGATCAACTGATACATCCTGAGTTTCAGGGTTTATTGTCACTCTGCAAGGGAACATTTCATATGTGGGGTAGCTTCCATGGACATCCACTTCAAGCAGACGGCAATACTCTAACATCTGCGCGGCAAAATCGCCATTTGCCATGTATTCCTGACCGTCAAATCCTTCAGCCAGTGCCTCCAGGCGAATAAGCGCTTCCTCACGTTCTTGTGAAGCTTCACGCAATGTGTTAAACAATTTGGGTAGTGTACCCACATCCCCATCAGCGAGACATTTTTGCAGTTTCTTCACTGCTCTCGACTGGGAGTCTATTTTATCCTTTAATTCTTTTGCGCATAACTGAGCGGCAGTATAGAATTGTTCGTAATCCAAATTATAATCCTCCATATATTTTATAGTCGGCTGTATTTTATGCTGATATAGTCCATATGTCAAGGAACGATCAACATGTAATTTTCAACATGTAATACTGCTTTGATTCAAACTGTGCTACTGCCATTTTGTTTTTACCTCCTGTGTAGATTTTTCGTTTCAGTAAAAAAGCCCTTCTCCCGCAAGGCGGGCTACTGTTCAGACGGCATCCAAACACTCAAACGTCGCCCTCAACGCGAGGTCTCCTCGTTTCAGCGCATCCCCGGCTGTTTGAGCCACTGCTGGAGCACGAGCCTGTTTGCGCCATCAATCGTCCAATCCTGGTGTTCAACACCGCGCCATCGGTTTGTATGTACAGAACCGTTACTTATTTTTATTGTTACGCCCTTCATAAAATTCTACGCGTACCGGTTGGCTAAAATACGACTTTATTTAGCGAACTCCAGTTCAACAGCAAAAAATCAGTGTTTTCTAAATTGTCGTCACCATTATATATAATAAACGCGGACTGATTTTCTGCGCTTGGCACCATGCTTTTCCAATATCTGATGCCTTTTCCGTAAGATTGCGTAAAAGTCGCGCTTGATTTCATCTCGACAGGAATCTGTTTGACGCCTGTATCAATAATTAAGTCCACCTCTCTCTATGCAAAACAAGACTTATTGTCACGATTTGCATAAATATTTGAACTTATGGTTACACTACACAGGGTATCTGGAAATGGGAGCAAAACAACACAATTCCGTCATTGCAAGACGAAGGCGCAGCAATCCAGCCGGAAACCTGACAATCGGCGCATGGATTGCTGTTATCTTCGCTGCGCTCGCAAAGACGGGTGTTTAATACCGTCTGAACAGTTAATGCAACGTTTCTATTCAGTGGGTATCCAAAAACACAGGTTGGTCACAGGCAACGCACTGGTACTGCGATGAAAACTTGTTCAATTGTACAAACTTGTGTGCGGAGCCTGTAACCATTGCGAGTTTTTTGGATACCCATTGAACAGTTACAATGCAACCGCCCGCTATCAGCCTTGTTTGCCAAAATCATATTGCGCGTTTGCGGGAAATATAGTATCATTGGACTATCACAGCAGTATGCGCTTCGCTATTCGGCGGTCAATGTGCAGAAGGAGCAACCAAAATGGATAAAATCTCGCCGACGGGCGATTTGGCTTTCAAAAAAGTCCTCGCAAGCGAGGAGAATAGAGACATCCTTGCAGGGCTTATCGGCGACTTTTTTTGCGTAGAAGTGGAAGAACTCGCCATAGAAAATCCGTACAGCATAGCCGCATACGTTGAACTGGTCAAAGGCGAGGAAATGACTATGTTGCGCAACACGCTCAAAGACGTGGCGGCTACGTTCAAGACGGCGGACTTTGTCTCCGAGTGCCAAATAAAGAAAACGCTGTTTTATGCCGAGCGTTCGCTA
>WRNV01000171.1 GCA_009776445.1 Oscillospiraceae bacterium
GCTGAAATCTATTTCGGGCGAAAAGCGCTGAATCATTGCTTCCGCGTCACAATTTGCCGCAATGTATTTAGATATCCAAAGAACATCATTTTCATCGACAACGCCATCATTTGTAAAATCCGCCGCCGCCTCGCTGAATGTAATGGTTGACGGGTATTTTTGCAGCATAGCGCCTAAATCGCAATCGCATTGTATGTAGCGATTCATCCAAAGAATATCCGTGCCATCTATTTCTCCATTGCCAGTGAAGTCGCCGTAAAAGATATCCGGAATGATAAAATCGCCTGTTGTCGCTTCTTCCACGTTATTTGACGCAAATACACGCAAGGGTACTGATGAAAACATCATAGTGATTGCCAGAACCGCCGTTAGTAATTTAAAAATATTACCTCGACTAATTATTAGTTTCATTTTGCACATCCTTTATTCAATTTATGTTAATAATATGCCCTATTCATAACATAATTAAACGGTAATTGCAATACGTTTTAGATATTATTACTCGATTTTTGTCTAGGCCCTACCTAAATACGTTAAACACAGCAATAAGCAGTTGAATTGTCTGCTTGTTGCTGAGTTTACGAAAATATCTCTTTCTCAGGAATAACAAATATGCCTTCCTATACTCAGCAAAAACAATGGAAAATGTGCGATTAATGCTGAGTATAGAAAGGCAATGAGAGAGCTGAAATGAGAATGATCGGGCGTATTGCTGAAGCGGTTATATATCTATTTAATAATGTATATTGCGGAGACAATTTGGTCGGAATCGGCGTTCAGGTACGCGAAGTCAAAACCATCTTCATCAAGATTCGCGGCTGTCACTTCTACAACGTCAGCCTCATAAGCATTGACCCTGGTAATAATGTAAACGGGCACATCGTCCCCAGCAGTATAGCCACTGTAAAATCCATCAAGTTCCAAGAGGCCGCTATTACTTTTAATACTCACGCTAGCGCTGGGGCGTGGCTGTGCCGCGCTTGAATCGTGGAACAATTGCCTGGCGGAGGTTAAATCTAGAACGCCATCACTGGTTACTATAATGTTGCCCCAAAGCTGGCCCGCCATAGCTTGCAGAGCGTTGCGATCAGCATTGTCTTTAACAGTGATAACATCCCACTTTCCTTTCAATATTACATCCATGTTGTAACCGGAAGCGTCCAAGTACCATGAACCGACAATATATACAAAAGAGAACTCATGATCTGCATAGACATCGTCAAATATGAATACTATGTTAGCAATACTGTCAGCTGTACCACCCACGTCATGACTGACCGCCGTGGTTTTGCTCAAAGATTCAAAAGATGGAACATTATTTCTGCCTATGTAAATTGTAACAGTCCCGTCGGGGATACGGTTATTATCATTGTCAGGAGCGTCCATATAGTTGACCAGGACGAATTTAGTGCTATTATTCGCTAGATTTACACTTGCGCCACCTTGGAGAGTTGTCTCTCCCGTCTCAACCCGTGTGATTCCGTTATCAATATTATAGGCAGAATCTGCTATGGGCGCTGTAAACAAGTACCTCCCGGAATTGTCAATAGCGAACAAACTAACAACGCCAATACGAGCGTTAGAATTATACATCCCTTGGGTTGTTGGGACATTGTGAACAACGCCGTCGATATCTATGATGGTTGCTGTGTATATTGTAACTAATGCGTCGCCTTCGGTTTCTGAATATGAATCATAGCTAATAACCATAGCGAGAGTAACCGGGGGAGTGGAGGGCAAAACCGTTACCGTCGCGACTGGTTGTATTGATATTCCTGATACCGTGCCATGTAAAGTGAACGTTCCAACCGAAGCGTACTGTGAGGAGTCGATGGAGTCCCATGTTACAAAAACGCTGCTCCTGGAACCGTCGCTGTAGTAAGCTGTGATCGGAGTGGGCATTATCGGCGCAATTCCGATGTTAGTGTAGACGTTTACTGTGGCAAACGACGTAATCGTTCGCTCAGCGTAATCTCTGATAATGTATATCGCGGAAACAATTTGGTCGGAATCGGCGTTCAGGTACGCGAAGACGAAACCATCCTCGTCAAGATTCGCGGCTGTCACTTCAACAACGTCAGCTTCAAATGCACCAGACCTCGTAATAATGTAAACGGGCACATCGTCCCCAGCAGTATAGCCACTGTAAACTCCATCAAGTTCCAAGAGGCCGCTATTATTTTTAATACTCACGCTGGCGCTGTGCTGCGGCTGTGCCGCGCTTGCATCGTAGAACAATTGCTTGGCGGAGGTCAAATCTAGCCGCCTATTGCTGTCTACTTTAATGTTGTCCCAAAGTTGGCCCGCCATAGCTTGCAGAGCGTTATGATCAGCATTGTCTTTGACAGTGATAACATCCCTCTTTCCGTCCAATATTACATCCATGTTATAACCGGCAGCGTCTAAGTACCACGAACCAACAATATACACAAACGAAAACTCACAGGCTGGACAGACATCGTCAAATATGAATACTATGTTCGCAATACTGTCTGCTGTACCATCCGCGTCATGACTGACTGCCGTGGTTTTGCTCAAAGGTCCAAAAGCTGGAACATTATTTCTGCCTATGTAAACCGTAACAGTCCCGTCGGGGATACGGTTATAATCATCGTTTGGATCGTCAATATAGTTGACTAGAACGAATTTGGTATTATTGCTTACAAGATACACGCTTGTGCCACCTTGGAGATAAGCGCTTTGGGAGGGCGGCGGCATCCCGGGCATTCCCCCCTTCACAATCTTTGTGATACCATCATCAACATTGTAAGTAGGATCTGATGGTTCGGGCGCGAAGAACGTGTACCTCCCGGAATCGTCTATCTCGAACAAACTAACAACGCCAATACGAGTTCCATTGCCATTGTCATACATCGCGGCAGTTGTCGGGACATCGTGAACAACACCGTCGATATCTATAATGGTTGCTGTGTATTTTGTCACCGCCTCTCCGTCTTCGATTTCTGCGTTTGAATTATATCCAATTACCATGGCAAGCGCCACCGGGGGTGGAAGGGGTGGGAAATTAGCGACAAGTTGCGTGCCGATGACATCACCATGGGCTATACCGTTGTCGGTTAAGCAAGGATTAATACTATTTTGTACAGCGGTTGTAGTACCCGAAAGCTCCCAATTTGGTGTGGTCTCCCCTATTGCTTTAACGTGGATTTGCCCATTATAAAATTCTATGACTAATTCTGATAAACATCCANTGCCGTTTATTTCTATTGAGCAGATGTTACTACCTTGAGTAAAATATACTGACTCTAGTTGTGAACCCTTATAGAAAAGGCCCTGTAACGATGTGTTGTGGCGTAAATCAAGTGTTGCTAGGGTGGTGTCATCAATGCAAAAAAGCTCAGTCAACGCTGTGTTGTTACTTAAGTCAATTGTACTCAGGTTGTTTTTACCGCAACAAAGCCACAGCAACTGTGTGTTGTTGTTTATATCAAGTGCGGCTAGATTATTGTTGGAGCAATCAAGTACCTCTAAATTTATAAAATAAGGCAATTCGCGCATGCTTGTTATTCCCCTATTACTTACGTGTAAAGAGGCAATTTTCGCTAAGTCTTCTGCGTAAAGGTCGCTATCTTTGGTGTAGTTTGAGTATCCAGGCAATTGTTTGAGATGATCAACAACCGCCTCTTTAAAGTTCGGATCCTGAAATGCAACTGGTTTAGAGACTGTACCGCCAGGATTGCCGCCAGAACCGCCACCACCGCCAGTATTGTTGTTACCGCTTAAAGGAGCCGCAGGTACTTCCTCATCTCGGATCTCCTCGTTTTCAACCTCCTCTCTTTGGCTTTTATTCTCCCTAAGTATACGAGCTATTATGGTAAATACTTCCGCCCGGGTTATGCTATTCGATGCTCTGAAAGTGTTATCTGGGTAACCCCTTACTAATCCTCTTTCTGTCATAGCAACGATGCTGCCAACGCTCCAATCCGGGAATGACGCGCTGTCAGCAAATGTGTTTATGCCTGATTGGGGTTCCAAATCTAAGACTCTAGCCAAGGATACCGCTACCTCCGCGCGAGTAGTCGGATTGCCGGGATTAGCGTTGCCATTGTCGTCACCCTGAATATACCCTTGATTCTTTGCGATAGCAAGATCATTGTAATACCACGATCCGGGTTCGACATCCGGAAAATTTGGCTCCCCCGCTTCGATATATTCAAAAGTTCGATTGATGAGAGCTATGAGCTCCGCCCGCGTGATGTTGTCGTCTGGATTGATGTTGCCGTTGTCGTCACCTCGAACAATGCCTTTCTCACGTAGAAAGTTAATGTCGTCGATGGCCCAGTGACCCGAGATGTCTTCGGCAAACGTAGTTATTGTCCCTACTGTTGTGATGAGAAGACAACAAGTGATAGCCAATGCTAGAAGTTTCCTAACGCGCAGTGAGATGTGTTTCATGAGTTTTTGCTCCTTTAGCTAAATATGTTGTTTGTTGAACACAATTTTGCAAAAATACAAACCAACTGTATCACTAAAGTTTTGTACTTGATATGGAGTACGCTTTACAAAACAGAGCCAATGGTATAAGACAGCGTACGCCTGGTTTTGCTGATTTTGTGTTTGCCCATAAAGTCTATCATAAATCCCGGTTTTGTCAATATTGAATAAATAGTTTTGATTTAATATTGCTATTTATGTGAAATATTACAATTTTTGCGGTTTTCTTATGTAAGAGAGTCAATGTTTTTGGAGCCGTGTTCAGCAGAATCCTTGAAAGAGCATTGGATGATCCCGACATCATTAGGCACAATCTTTAGATAGTTGAGAAATGCAAGTCAATCTTCTGCCCGATGAAGCCGATGTTCATATAAGCGTCGGCGCTTTCCCTGCTGCGAAAGACGCGAAAGCTGGGCGCACCTGAACTTTACGCCAGAAGTCCCTTAGTCTTGTCAGTTATGACAATGGAATACTTTATTCCCGGATACAACGGCGTGAAGTTTACGATGTGATCCCACATGTTGGCAAATCGTGATTGCTTATCCCGTTATAGCAATGGACAACAGAGTTGGACTATCTTTTTACTGTGCCTCGGTAACAACAATCCTGCGATTGGTAGGTTGCCATTAATATAAAACGAAAGGTATTTAATAATATGAAGCATAGACACAGTGTAATATTATTACTTCTTTCCACTATTATATTGTTGTTAT
>WRNV01000172.1 GCA_009776445.1 Oscillospiraceae bacterium
TATCAGTTTTCCGGCTAACGAGTACGCAAAAGCCCTGATACTGCACAAATCTCCGGATACAATAGTTAATTCTCCCTGTCGTATTTCAATGAGCTTATCCAGTTCTCTGAACCCCGTTTTCATAATTCACGCTACCTCGCAAGTCTATATAGCATTTGTAGTGTTCTCCGCCCTCGGCATGTATCCTCGGTGTAGTCAGTCCGAAAGCATTGTTGATTGCTGAAATTACTCCATCATTGGCAATATGCTGATTTAGGAAGATTGTAGCCTTACCGTTTCGCACAACCACGCGACCGCGAGGATAATGATTATATTCAAACTGCCGAAAACGCTTGTCACTACTCTTTGCTAATTGCGTCCATGCGTCTTTATGGCTGATAGAATCGCTTCTAATAAACAGGTGGTAGAGTTCCCAGCTTTCGTTCCAGTCTATGTCGCTGTCATTCATGCTGCAAATAATCCAAAATAGCCCCTCTGTCACGGTATCTCCTTGTTAACGGAATGGTTTATTAGTGATGTAGCTGTGAAGTCAACTGCATTGATTTTCTCGTCGGGAAACAACTTTTCAATCAATTCTGTGTCCTTACCAATAACTATGAAAACGTCATTGTGCCGATTGACTTTCACGCACTGAAATCTGTTTTCATGTTCGATTGGTACATAGTCCAAGTTTTCGTCAATATCATGCCATTTAGCGGCGTAGTATTTTACCGTTCCGTCTCTATAACGCAGATCAATCGCTGAAATGTGGCAAGGTACTTGAATGCGCTCAAGGTAGCTGATTTCATAGTCAGCGTTTACATTTGACCAAAAGCCCCTATCTCCTTGATTAACATAGCCCTCCAAATCCCGGTCAAATACAATTACGAAAGGGTCAATAAAATAGCCTGTATGCGTCATTCCTTTTTCGATATGTTCGAAAGTATCAACGGTATTTCCGATTGAAATATATGTTATGTACGCAGACGGTATTGTTATACATTCGCAATTCTCAAAACCGAAACTGATTTCATTTAGTTCTGTACAATCTATTTCAACCAACTCAATCATCCTTTCAGCTTAAGGTCAGTATAGCCATTTCAAATATTGGGATATCTGAATTTTCTGATACTTTTATCACAGCGAGCGATAATCTCCTATTTCTTGTTCAGCTTATTTCCTATTGCAGTTGTAATAACAGCGGTAGCTGCAAGTTGAGCTATAGCCTGTGTTCTTTGCTCATCTGTCATAGGAGTATCTCTAAAGAACTTATAAATCATCCATATACCCCAAAATGCAACGACTAACAAAGCTTCCAGCAGGATTATGACTCCTGTTTCTGATAATGTCAAAAAATCGAAAACAAAATAGCCAAGTATCATGATTAGTGCGCATATACTTACGTAAATACCTAGTTGTCTCTTTTTCCTGGCATCCCCTGATGGTTTATAACTAAAATATCCCATTACTTTAAACCTCCAAAACAGTATGTATCTGTTTGCAAGCTGGATGTACAATAGTGATTTATTTTTCTGGGTCAACATACGCTTTGTCAAACGCCTCTGGATGATGTGTCTTGAACCATGCAATGTGGAACGACATCATTGTGTACGCTGCTGCATGTGCTTTGGGCAATAAATATTGTATTCTGTTGCACGATTCAATATACCATTCCGGCACACCTGACTCTAGCAAAATATCCATATGTTCGACCGTAAGCCCCTTGCCTGTGCGGACGTTTTCCATTATTACGAAAGCAGTATCCCGGCGTATGCCTTTGCTCAATAAAAACAGCATGACATCATCGCACACTGCAATAACCTCTGAAATCGTTGCAATGCCATTTACTATAAGGTTTGCAGCATTATCACACCATGCACCCATTCCGTGCGTCAGCCCGAATATCTTAACATAATCGTCAAAGGTTTTCGGATTAGCAGTTATTATTATGTCACGAGCGAACTCATCACCAAAATCTGGTATACACAGAGCATCCGTGCTTTTGAGCAAATCTAGTGTTTTTTCATCGTCAATCGGTATTGTCTTTGCGTCAACGCAAGTCAAGTCCTCTAACTTTTTTATCATTGTTGGGGAACCATGCCCTAAGAGGTCAATCTTGAACAAATTGTTTTCCAAGGTATGATACTCAAAATGAGTAGTCAAAAAACTTCTATTTTTGTCGTTTGCCGGATATTGAGTTGGTGTAAAGTCGTAGATGTCTTTGTCAGCAGGCAGTATAATCAAACCTCCGGGGTGTTGCCCTGTAGTCTTTTTGACTCCCAATATAGCTGAAACCAACGATTCAGCTTCAAAAGAGGTTGGGGTAATACCATTGTCAGAAAAAAATCCGGCTACAACCCCTTTTGCCAACCTTTCGCGTAATATGTCAATCGTTCCGGCTCTGAACACTTTATCTTTTCCAAAAACATCTTCAACAGATTGATTGATTTCCGCGATAATCGAATTGCTGAAATTAAGGCTAATTTTGGGCACTCTGTCTCCGTCGATTCCTGCATATGTTTCAAACAGCATATCGTGTTTTAGGGGGTCAACATCTGTTATCCCCAGCAAATAAGCAACCAATGATGCTCCCACGCTTCCCCGAGAACCCACCACATATCCGACTTCATTTGATTTTCTCACTAATCTCTGAGCAGCCATGTATATAGACGAATAGCCGTTATTGAGTATGCTGCCAAGCTCATAATCTAGCCTTTCTCTGATGTTGTCAGGCAGTGTTTCGCCGTACACTTCTCTTACGCGGGTATTACAGACAGCAACTATTTCGTCATCCGCTCCGTCTAGCGACGGTGGAAAGAATCCTTCGGGAATAGGTGGCATTCTTTCAATCATTTTCGCAATTAGGTTGGTATTTGTTATTACGACCTCAAAGGCTTTGGCATCGCCAAGATATTCGACCTCTGTAAGCATATCTTCCGTTGTACTAAAATGCCATTTGGCGCTGTCGTCAAAATGTTCATGCCCCTGCGATATGTGTAGCATACGATGTGCTGCTTTATCTTTTGGGTTAAGATAATGTACGTTTCCTACTGCAACGACAGGCTTATCAAGAAGCTCTCCGATTTTCACGATATATGTATTTATAGATTCATCTTCAGTTGCATCCAGTTCCAAATAGTCATAAAACTTTGCATCATCTAAAATTGTGTTCTCTGATTCATTGCGATGAATTGCCTCGTAAACACTGCTTCCTGAACATCCTGAACCTATAAGAAGCCCCCCTCTGTGTGTCGCAATAACATCCATCGGCAAATAAGGTGTTTTTGTTTTCTCACAAAAGTATTTAGTGTGCAAAAGAGAGATAAGTTTATAAAGGTTTTTTAAACCCAATAGATCCTTTGCTAATAAAGTCGCAGCACAAGCGTTACCGTCTTCTTGGATTTTGACAACCACACCATAAATGATTTTTATATTTATCTCTCTTGATGTCATATATGCTTCGGGAAAAGCCTGCACCACATAGCTGTCAGTTATAGCGATTGCCTCATGCCCCCATTCAGAAGCTCGTTTAACCAGATCTTTTGCGGATACAATACCGTCCATTGCGCTCATTTTTGTGTGAGCGTGAAGTTCTACACGCTTGACAGGTGCATTGTCAGTATAATTTAGTCTATCACTGATTTCCATGTGCTTTTTCTTGACCAGCTTTCTTGTTATTCTGACTTATAACCGCTGTCCAGACCTATTTAGCGTTTATATTAGTCAACGGGAACGGGAGCAGGAGCAGGGCGAAAATCAAACCCTCGCTATGAGCGTTTTACATCTTAAAGTTTGCATAACATATACCGCGTCATAACAACAACTCATAACAAATCTAGTCAAAAAAGTGTAGGCCATCCCCAGTTGCTTCATACTGTAGAAAAGCCTTGTCTTGAACCAAGTGTGGGTTTCTGTAAACTGTTCTCTTACAGTTACGGGCTAGATCAATCGCAAGAGAAGACTTCCCCTTTCCGGCTAACGAGTACGCAAAAGCCCTGATACTGCACAAATCTCCGGATACAATATTAAATTCTCCCTGTCGTATTTCAACACTTGCGTGGGAGGCGTCCCCCACTTCTAAGCGCAACGTAAGTGGGGGATGAATCCCCGCATACTAACTACCTTTTGAAACCGCCGCGTCAGCGGCAGAATCAGTGGGGGGTCCAGACCCTCACTGATTCCCCGAGCGAAGCGAGTTGGCTGAGCTTATCCAGTTCGCTGAACCCCGTTTTCATAATTCACTAGTTCTCGTCTGCTCGGTATATGCGTTTTTGCAATCTGTTGCAAATTTTTCTATGTCTATTCCGCGACGCGAAGGATGGTACATATTTATCAAAACAGTATCAGCAGGAACAGCGCCTTCATATATAATTTTTTTTACAAGATTATGAATACCGCTACCACAGCAGATAATATACTTAGGATTTATTAGAATGATCTGATCTTTAATAAAGCCCTTATACTTACATGCATAGTTCTCCAACACCCTATCGGCAGCAGAACTTGAGCCGCCGCGTTTATTTATGTTTATCACCGCTAAAAACCTAATTGCTTCCCGATCCGTGATGCTGGTACCAGTTAAAGAAATATACGCGCTTGCAAGTTTTGAGCGGAGCTTCTGTCCAGAATCATCACAACCTTCCGCAAAATCCCTGTACCAATTCAATTGCGAACTATTTATATGAGCGTTTTCCGCATGGCTTTCTTTCAGGATAAACAGTAATCGTTTTTCAATAGGAAGGCTAAAATACTTGTGTGGGTAGGGTAAACCATCTCGAATGAATGCTGATGGTCTTTGTGTTTTTGGCATATTTTCGGCAATTTCACCGTCATTAAGGTGAAGTGATTTCCATCTGTTGAATAAATCCTCAATAGATTTTTCGTATTTCTCAACTTGATCTTCTGACATCTCAAACCTCTTTTCAATCAAATTATTTAATCTTAATGCTCTGTTACCTGAGTTTTCTTAATGATTACAGGCGTTTCCCATATTTTACATCCCGGCAATTCTTCCCAATCCTCGCAGAACTCAATCACGCCTTCGATTACTGATGATTGCACATCGTCTAAAAGCCTGGCCGCTGAATCCAGTTTACCTTTTTGATCCGCATTCAACATATCCGGTTTAACCGTTTTCAAATACTCGATTTTCTGCTTGCAATCTACTACCGTTTGCAACCA
>WRNV01000173.1 GCA_009776445.1 Oscillospiraceae bacterium
TAGAATCTGGCGCGGGTGAGCTTCTGAAGGGCTTTGTAGCGGTAGTCGTCCATTTGGATCGGCAAGCCTATGCGACCGAAGCGGAGGCTGTCAGCGATGACGAAAGCGTCCACAGGATCGTTCTTTGGAAGCTCGGGATAAGACTCTTTGAACTTGCTGACCTGCTTGGGATTGAGCACAAAAAGGCTGCGCTCAAACCGCGCCAGGGCACCGTCTTCCTTAAGGAAGTAGATCAGGTTGTCGCCGTAAACGGAAGTAGCCTCAATGCCGATGGATGCGGCGGGCAGTTCGTTCTCGATCAAAGCAGAGACAACGCGGTTTGAAACCGTCTGCGCCCCGCCGAGATTGTTCTGCACCTCGAAAGCGCTGTGCTTGGAGCCGTCCGGCATCATGATGTATGCCGCGTTGTCGCGGCTACCCACATCAATGCCAACGAAAAGCTTGTCCACATTTTCACCTTCTTTCCATGTTGGATTTTGAGTCAATCGGNTTGGCAATACCCATGATAACCGGAGCATTAACACCCTCGCGTATTAGAATCCACCCGGGGGCAGGCCGTTGCGAACCCACACTGCTAGATGGGCTGTCTGCCNCCCGGTAAACAGCCGGCGGTTTGAAACTAACTTCCGGCTCAGGGGAACGGACTTTCAATGAAGCAACCTTGCGGTTCAACAGGAGTTGACAGAACTTTTGCCTGATTGACTTGCGTCAATTCTATCATGGGTATGGGCAAGCCGGTTGATACGCTACGGGGACGGCTTGTGGAAATGACGGATTATGGACAACACTTGCGGGGGACGTGTTCCCCACAATCCTTGGAAAACCTCTTGCGTGAGACGAGGTTTCCCACATTACCACAAGCACTNCTACTGACGGGGGATAAAGGCGCTACGCGCATATATATATCGATAGAGAAAAACGATAAGTAAATCATTTCGGTGTGGCTGCGGGGACACAAAAAACCCCTCGCAAATATATTATACGAGGAGTTTATAGTATGCAATCATGGCAAGTTATCTTTGCAGTTATTTTGGCAGTATTAGCCTCTGGTGCTTTTTTCATTTCATATCGCCAGTTTACAAAGAGCGGGGCGGTCTTTACAAACACTTGGTTGTGGTCAACAAAAGAACAACGCGCAAACATGGATAAAAAGAAGAAAGAAGCAGAATATCGGCTCGCTAGAAATGTGTTTTTTGTACTTGGTTGCGGTTTTTTTATGTTAACTGTCGGTGTGTTGACACTGCTTGTTGGGTTGTTTTTCAGTATTGCGGGAGTGTTATTTTTAGTTGTGGCTATTTATGCTGTTGTTCAATCTGTTAAGAGCGGGGAATGGAAGTAAATTTGTTCTGGGGCTAGCATTTTCTACATCCAGACAAACGTCACATAACAGGCGGCTTAGCGAAATGTCGGTAGGAGGGGAAGCCGCCGTGCAGCCGCGCCCCTGACCGCTTGTGGTATTCTAAGGTGCGGCGTGCCCCATCCGCCACGTTCGCCAAGCCGCCGGGCGTTATCGGCAATTCACCCTACTGCGGTGCGAAATTATTTTGCAGGTATAACAAGTCATGCGATTGACATATTCAAAAAAGAAGTTTAAAGTAAGTAATGAAATGAGCAGCGAGGTGAGCATATTGGACGATAACGTTAGGTATTGGATAGAACTCGCGAAATATGATCTCAGCAGTGCGAAAGTCATGCATAAAGGCAGAAGATATTTGTACGTTGGGTTTATGTGCCATCAAGCAACAGAGAAAGCATTGAAAGCGTATTATACTGATAAGCTCAAAGAAACCCCGCCCTATATCCATAATCTGATAAGGCTTTCCGAATTGACCGACTTACTCGCCATCTACAATGAAAAGCAACGCCAAACAGTTTTATCGTTGAACCCTTTGAATATAGAAGCGAGGTATCCAATCCAAAAGGGTGAACTAGCATTACTGCTTACAAAGAAATATTGCAAACGCTTGATTAATGATACGGAGGAATTGTTGCAATGGATCGTGAACAAGCTATCAGAATAGCCTCGATTTATGCAGATTTGGTCAGGGGTTTTATTAACCCCAGTGATATAATACTATTTGGATCATATGCCAATGGGAATACCGACAGTAATAGTGACATTGATATTGCAATTGTTTTTGATATTTTCAATGGAGATTACTGGCAAACGATTAGGAAACTTCACGAATTGACCATATCAGTTGATACGCGAATAGAACCCGTATTACTTGATGTCAACAATGATCCAAGCGGGTTTGTGAAATCAATACTCAGTGAAGGGCTAAAAGTGAGTTAATTGCGCATTTATTCGCAGAAGAAAAACGGAGTCAGTCCAGGTAAACTGCCGATAACAAGCGGTTTAGCGAAATGGCGGTCGGTGTGGAAACCTGAAGTCTTCTGCTTCCTTTGAGTCCTTGTGGTAGCTCAAGGTGCGTCACACCCAATCCGCCACGTTCGCCAAGCCGCCGGGCGCTTGACGGAAACTCCGCTTCGCTACATTTCCGCTTAACGGGGGGCCGCTTGCGCGGTCAGTACGCTCCGTCCCGCTGCGCGGAACTTCGCTTAACTGACCGCTTAGCGCAATTGCGCTCGCCCGGATGCTCCGCATCCGCTCGCGCAACTGCGCAAAGCGTCCCCCCGTTATGTGACATTCCCACTGGTGCGGTGCGAGTTTATTGGCAATACTTTGAAAGAATCCTGGAATTATCAGAAAGCAGATTATTATATTTGCCACCTAATAGGTGGCAGTTTGTTTATGTTGTACTTGTAAAATATTTTCATTATTCAAGGATATTTCACCCTCGTCAATCGTGTTATAGGAGTAGGAGGTGAGACGGTGAATTTCAATTCTTCATCACGCGCGGATAAAGAGTTGGAGGAGTTGTACAGGCGGCATGTAGATACTGTTTACCGACTATGCTATATGTACTTGAAAAACGCCTTTGACGCCGAAGATGCCGTTTCAACGGTTTTTCTGAAACTCATTAAAGCTCAGAAAGAGTTTCATGATTACGAACATGAAAAAGCATGGCTGATCAGTACCGCGAAGAATACTTGCAAGGATATACTAAAGCACTGGTGGAAATCTCGTCGGGTTGATATGGAGAACCTGCCGGAAGTACCGGCTTGGGACAACCAAGAGCAAGAAAATGCCGCACTCTCCGCGCTTCTTTCATTGCCCGAAAAATACAAAACCGTAATGTATCTATATTACTATGAGGGCTATACCATAAAAGAAATCTCGGGAATGCTAAACCGTAAAGAGAGTACCTTGCAAACACAGTTGTCCAAAGGCAGACAACTACTTAGAACTGAATTAGGAGGTTATACCCTTGAATGATGAATATGTAAAAGGGCTGTTTGATGCCCTTACGCCAAGCGAGTTTCAAAAAGAGCGTATGTATAATAAAATCCTGTCCGTCAATCAAAATGAGATGAAAAACAATCGGAATAACCGTGCCGGATGGTTTCGTCATTCGATACGAAAACCACTACTGGCAAGTATCGTCATTGTCGCATGCTTAGCACTTTGTGGTACAGTGTTAGCTGTATCCGGAGTAATCGATTTCGGCAGCTTTTACAATTCCCTGTTCAACAACCCTGATGTAAAAGAAAGGATTGATTTTTACAACTCGAATGAAAAGAGTGTGAACGGAACAAGCCATACTGCTGCTTCCAGTGGGCTGGAAATCACGTTGCTCTCAGCAGTCGTTGATAGAAATCTGGCATACTTGACTATCGAAATAAGGGATACTGAGGATGCCCGGCTCTCCGACTCGATAAGCGTTCTTAATGAATCCATGTCCGACAATATCCATTACATCGCAACGGGGCCGACGACATATAACGAAGCGGAAAATAAAGCGACGCTGGCGCTGACTGTGCTGTACGGCTACAATGTTGCAGATCAAGGCTCAGCGAGTTTAAGCATCGATACGATATTGTCCGGCATCAATCTATCGCTTGATAGCATGACAGCAGATCGCACTGTCACCACCATAAATGGATTATGGGTCATTAATTACACTGTCGAAAAGTCGATGGATAAAAGAGTCTTGATTGCCTATCCGGAAGATTCGCCGATCATTTACAAGCTTGAAGTAACATGTACTCCTGTAATGTTCAGTTTTAGAATAACCGCGCACGGTGTGATTGTTGACGAAAACGGTGATCATACCCGCCTGGTTGAAGGATATAATGATTTGACAAGTGATGAAAAAAGCGATATACAGATGGAGTTTATAGAAGAAATAATGGATTTTTACCGTAGCTTTGATGACCCGTTCCTGACTCTTGATGATGGCAGTATAATCTATCTTGAACCAAAAAACGATTCATTTGACTGGTTAGGCGGGTCGTCCTGGTGTTATACAAATTATTACGACATTGAAACTATTAAATCCATAACTTTCTGCGGAGAGGAATACTTTTTCAGCGGCACTCCGTAGCGCCCCAGACCGTCCGACAATCGGAATCCAAAAGGGTATCATCGTAGGGCAGGAGCTCTGCTCCTGCCGTTTTTCGGTCACGGCGGCAGATACTGCGGGAGCAGAGCCCCCGCCCTACACAGATTTGCGTTCAATTTCGGTATGCATATAATTGTCGGACGGTCTGGCCCGTAATAATTAAGTATAATGTGAAGCTTGTTGACGGATTCCGTCCGTGGAAACGTCACATAACAAGCGGTTTAGCGAAATGGCGGTTGGTGTGAAAACCGGTGTCTGCTACTTCCTTTGACCGCTTGTGGTATTTCAGGTCTCGGTGCCCCCCAATCCGCCACTTCGCCAAGCTGCCGGGCGTTATCGGCAATTCACCCTACTGCGGTGCGTGATTATTGACAATTCTGTAAAAAAGCATAGATTCATCTAAGAGCAGACAGATTAATTGTCAAAGATGGCATAACCATCTTTTCTTGACATACTGTGTGCCACATGTTATAATGCCGTATATATTAACATGTTTGGGCTGAGGTGATGATTGATTGAACGTATCCGAAATTGTATCTGGCTTTGTTTTAGAATTACGTCGTGGCATCTTGACGCTTTGCGTATTGAGCAAGTTGAATGAGCCAACATACGGATACAATCTTGTCGAAAAACTCTCATGCAACG
>WRNV01000174.1 GCA_009776445.1 Oscillospiraceae bacterium
GACCGGAGAGCCGCAATCCCGATGATCACTATCTGCACGAATCATTGTTCCGGTGGACCGGCTGGAGCCTGTGCGTTCCGCAGCCCGGACCGGCAATTATGNCNGAAGAAGCAAACGATAGCCATATCCAGAGTGAAGCACCGNGTATGATTGATGATGTGGCTGANAAAGGTACGGGGGTAATTGCTAATTTCAAAACGCCGAAAGGAACTCTGCCGCGTTTGCGTTATGGCCGCCTGTACCGTTTCCGCGCCCGCACCGTCGATTTGGCGGGCAATAGCTTTGACTGTGAAGACCCGGCTCTTGACGCGTTTACGGGCGCAAGCGACGCGGTTGGCTACTGGCGTTACGAGCCTATCGACCCTCCTGTCGTTATACACCGCGCACGCGTATCCGAAGGCGAATCACTGGAACGAATGGTGATACGCTCGAACTATGATGTTGGCGCTGACGGGTATCTGCTGCACGAGCCGTTTGCAGACGCCATCCGGTTAGAGCCGGCAATAAGGGACTTTTCCTATGCGGCGAAAAATGAACGCCATTTAGTACCTCCGAAATCTTCGCAGTCGCAATGTGAAAGGCACGGCTTGTTTGATCTCTTTTTCGGCGACTGGAAAGATTTTAAAAAGGGCTACGAGATTGCCGCGCGTGACGAGCTTACGCTGGGCGACGGGTCAGACCGGTTCTATTCNGATATCGAGGTTGTTACGCCATCCGCATTGAGCGGTATCGCCACGACGAGTGAAGCGCCCAGACCGCCCAGCGAGGATAACCCTGTGGGTGACCGGATGGCGGGCGGCCAATACATCATCCACAAGGAAGAACAGATTATCANCCCGTACTTGCCAGACGGCGCTGCCGGGGGGATAGCGATCCGCGCGGCGGCAGGCCATAGTTTACCCGGTGTGAAGGGTGCTTGCGACCTTGGCCCATCCTGTTCGATAAGAATTATGCCCGGGCTGAAGTACAAAGAAGAATTCTTTGTTATTCTGGTCAAGCATAGGCTGGACTGGCCGAACCACCTCGGTTTCCGGCTGATACTTGCCGAAGTGAGACCCCACTCGGATCCGTCTGGACTCACATTCGCAGACGAGCCGGTTTGGGATGAAAAGAAGCGGACATTGACGCTCTTTGTACCCAAAGGGTGGATAGTCCGGCTGCTCTATTCAAGTTATGCCGATGCAAAGCATATTGACAGCTTCGGCATTCTCAACTGGATCGACAGTGACGATAAACGCAAAATCGCCCGTGATTACGCGTACTTATATGGCGCGAACTGGTTAATCACGCCGTTTCGTGATCTCACGCTTGTGCATGCGACGCAGCAGCCGGTGTTTTTGCCAAAATTTACTAAGGATTTAGTTCTGACCCGCGAGCCAGGATCGCATGATGTCGAATTCCACAAAGATACCTGCGTTTATCTGCACGGACCTTCGACCGGCAAGTTTGAAGTGGAAGCGGAATGGTCCGAATGGGTGGACGATCCCTCCAAAGATACTCCGGTGCTGGTAAACTTCAAGGGACAACTGGACGAGATCCAACTTACTGAAAACCATATCGACGAATTTAATCTGGCGGATGTAATAAAAGCACGGCAAAAAGAGGCGAATCCGCAAGATCTTGGAACGGATGTAAAACGCGGTAATGTGCATTCGTTGGGCGACACTCGTTCCCGTGTGATTAAATACACGATACTGGCAACGACCCGTTTCCGCGAATATCTGCCGCCATCCATCTATGAGAATCAGGGTTTAGTAACACGGTTGGGACCCGTCGCTACAGGGCCTCGCGTATTGCTGCCGGTACATGATCCCGAACACCCCGATCCCGGCGCGCCGGTTCTTTGCAACCCCGCCGGCAGCAACCAGCAGTCCCTTGTACCCGCGAGCGCGCCGCCCGACGATCCACGAGTGTTGTACGTCGTACCGACTATGCGTTGGGGCGACAAGCAAGAATACGGCGGCGCAGACGCATATGATGTCTTACGTGCGGGTAATAGCCTGCGCGTTTGGCTGGATCGCCCGTGGTTCTCGTCCGGCGACGGCGAACTGCTCGGCATAGTGATCTATCAAGACAACGGGCTTTTCTCCGATATACCAAAAAAACCTTTTGAAAGCCTGGTTTCGCAATGGGGCGCCGATCCATTCTGGAGCAGCGTTCCCTCAAAACAACGGGCATGCGTCGCGGATTTCCCCGCCTGTGTGACGTCGGAAAAAGTAANACTCCAGGAGACATATGAGACCTTAAACACCCAGGTTATGGTTATCGGACATCGCGTACACTATGATTATGATAAGCGTCTGTGGTACTGCGATATTGAATTCGGTTCCGATCTGTCTGCATATATGCCTTTTGTTCGGCTTGCTCTTGTCCGCTACCAACCCAACGCAATAGAGACGGCGAAAGTTTCAAAAGTTGTGTTGACAGATTTCGCGCAGGTGCTGCCAAACCGCCAGGTCACAGTTGATAAAAGAGAAGAGAAGATTATTGTCACTTTGCGCGGCACGAACCCGAGCTCCGGCCCAATGTCNAAAGACAGCACCGAAATGCCCGAAACTGAAAANCATGATAAAGGGCGTAACCGTGTGGAACTGGTGCTGCAAAGGCGCGATCCGGCGATAGACAGTGATTTGGCATGGACGGACAATGAAATCATAAGCACCCAGATTGCCAGCGATATGAAAGGCGACATAATTTTCAACAGTGAAGTGGCTTTGGACAGGATTACAAATAAAGGGCCGCTGAGCCGCCTGATGCTGCGCGAGTTCGAGCGGTTCTACAGCGACGACGTCGTGTATTCATCCAAAAAACGCGTCATCGAGGAGCGCCTGGTATTCTCATACATCTTCACAGTCTGAAAACTATTAATGTTACATGTGATAACTCGAACACCGTCATCCCAATAGGTGGCGGGTTCGGGTTTGTTTATAGAACAAAGTCTATGTCTTCATTATGCGCATTATTCCATCCACGAATGGAACAACGGCATTCTGCGCCCTGCATCCGCTTGTAGAATAGTTCATAAAAGGTATCGTTTTCTTTAAAGAAGCTCTTCAAAAGGGCGATGCCAGAAGATGTATCGATTTCCTCTCTTTTGCGGCTTCCTCCAAAAAGATCGGTTTTTCCCTGAAAAAAATCAAGAGCAACCCGTTCTTTTTCAATAAACTCGTCGATGTACTCTATGAGTTCATCAATATCCTCATCAATATCTTCACAGCAATCGAAATGCGCGTGTTGATATGAAAACCTGAAAATGATTCCGTTTTGATCTAAGACTCGTATGTCTTCTTCCCAGAATGGGTTGACAATAACAAAATACTCTATTCCTTCAATGGTCTCTATCCTTGTTTCGTGATCCTTATAGGTATCAGTAAGCCTTGCCGCAAGTCTTGCGAATGTCTCCATGTAATCCTCGTAACCTTGAAGTTTCTTATATAACCTACAGAGTAAAAGCATGTTATTAAACACAGCGTAAGCAGCTCATGGTAGCACAACACTCCCAAACTGGTGCTTAATACCTATGACTAAACCAAGAGCAGGGGCTTTTATTAAGACGATAATCAGATGCGCGTTGCCTTATCCGGATCCATCGTCATACTTTGAAAACGGTTTTCCATGTAATCGTCACTAAAAGAGTTAGCAAAGAGCTGCTCGATTGGCCTTTCGGGGATGTTTCCCGCTGAACGTGAGTACCAAAAATCAAAAGCCATCAACGTCGCAGCTCCATTGATGATCATCAACACCGCAAAGACAGAAGTGACCGAATAACGCCAGTTCCAGGGAATACGGTTCACGAGTTTAAGCATCCCAGGAAGCAGCAATTTCACCCATGCAAGCCCTAAAATGCCCCAGAAGATCATATACATTCCGTTGGTTCGGCCATCAATCGAAAGCCATGTGCCCGTGTAGTCCCAGGCAGTGATGCCAAAGGAAAACTGTAAAAACCAACTCACCAGGTATTCAAACGCCCCGCCGATCACCGCACTTGCAAGAAAGATAAGGACGAACGATTTCTTATAGAATCGATTAAGGGCAACCGTCATAAGAAGCCCCCCAAAACCATAAATTGGGGAGAATGGCCCAAAGAGCAGGCCAGCTCGATCCTCAATGATTCCAAACATGACAATGTGATAAATGGTCTCAATTAAAAGACCAAACACACTTGATAAGATAAACAGCCAAAAGATATTGAAGAAATTAAGCGTTATGTAACCTTTTCCTGAGATATCCCGACCAGCTTGGGTCGCAAGTTCTTTTGCCTCTATCTGGTTTTCCATCTTGCGTAACTTTCGTTGCAATTTACGCTCATCCGAAAGCGATGGATCCAAAAAACTCGATAGCGCTATAAGCACTCCGACAAATACTATGAAGATAATGGCGCTCGCATTCAACGATCGCAGCATGATTTCGCAGAGAAAAACAGAAATAGCAAGAACTAGCAGGGTGTTGGCTGTCAGGGCGGCATGTCGGCGTTTGTTTCGAAGAAGGCGGATGCCCAGGAATACAGAGAAAACCACAAAAATCGCTGACAGTGCAACCTGGACAACCATGATGACGGCAGAAGAAAGCGTCGTACCAGAGAGGTCGCCCAGCGCGAATTGTTCAATAGAGGCCAACAGCTCAAGAATAATATATGGTAGGGCAACCGCGCCGAGTACCACGCACATGACTCCAAAGATCTTTAATGGCAGTGGTACTGCCTTGAGATCAAGCGGGCCCGNCCGCCTTTGTTTTCTCCGGCTTTTTCTTAGAGACTTCCTTTTTTCCACACACACTCCTCTTNGCGGTGGGATTATTACGTCGTTTACCATTCTANCAATAAACTTTTTTTCTGGCTTTTGGTATTCTCGCTTGACATATATCGGNTGCCGTTATATTATATCGGTATACGTTATAACGGAACCCGANGTAAAAGGAGAAGCCAGGNATGTCGAACGAAANCTTCGCACTNACAGAGGCAGTATTCTATATCCTCCTTTCTTTACATTCTCCTCGGCATGGCTACGGCATCATGTTACAAGTAGAGGAACTATCAAAGGGCAGAGTACGGCT
>WRNV01000175.1 GCA_009776445.1 Oscillospiraceae bacterium
CGTTACTTCTCAAGGGATAATCGAGTGAATGAATGGTGGGCTAATATTTTCCCAGCGCAGGGAAAACCGTCCAAGGACGACGCGATCCTGGGGCGCGACGCCCGAATTTCGCCGGGCGGCCCTGATCCTGACTCTGATGATCGCGTCATGCTTATAAGACAGCGTAATAGCCGTATCTATTATAGGAACGCTTTGTTTGAATATCCGGTCACTTTAAGTTGGAACACACTGAGGAACATGGGATTAGTATCAACGTTGAGAGCGTGTACATCCTATTTATTGGCGCTTGTGCGAAAACTGCCTGAAGACAACCTGGAAAACTTTTATATCAATCGTTTTGGCAAGTCGCTGTATTCCATGTTTTTTGAGGGCTATACGGAAAAGGTATGGGGTAGACACCCCCGTGAAATCACGGCTGATTGGGGAACGCAACGCGTCCGGGGCTTGTCTATTTTGTCCGTTTTAAAAGATGTGGTCACGAAATTATTCCGTATTAAGAGCAAAAAGGTTGAAACGTCGCTTATTGAGAGCTTCAACTATCCAAAACTCGGTGCCGGCCATTTGTGGACGGCGGTTGCTGAGGATATTCGCAAAATGGGCGGCGTGATATTGACCGAAAAGCGCGTTATACAGGTTGAACGCGACGAGTGCGGAAATGTCCACAAAGTTGGCGTCGGCAATGGTGATAGTAATTGTGATGATGATGCTGGTAATATCGAAGAGTTCAACTGTGACATACTAATATCTTCAATGCCGATAAAGGACCTTATCAGCGCCATGGATGATGTGCCAAGCGATATTAGGCTAGTTTCGGACTGTTTAGAATACAGAGATTTCCAGACAGTCGGCGTTTTGCTGCCTATTGAGAAGCTGTTATTGCGTAATACCGCTAAAAGGCCGACAATAGGCGGCATCGCTCCGGATTGCTGGATATATGTTCAAGATATGTCCGTTAAGCTTGGACGTATCCAGGTATTCAACAACTGGTCGCCATATCTGGTAAAGGATTTCGAGACCATGGTATGGCTCGGCTTGGAATACTTTTGCAATGAAGGGGATGAGTATTGGATGATGTCCGACGACGAATTCGCCGCGTTTGCTGTAGGTGAATTGCTGAAAATCGGCTTTATCGCGTCCGCCGATGATATCATCAGCACGCGTAGGGAGCGGGTTCGAAAGGCGTATCCCGCTTATTTTGGCGCTTACTCTGATTTTGGCGTCGTACAGCGATTTCTTGACGGCGTTCCTAACCTCTTTTGCATTGGGCGCAACGGGCAACATAGATACAACAATATGGATCACTCGATGCTCACGGCTTTCGCTGCTGCTGATAGTATTAGAAGCGGCAGCTTTGATAAAACCGCCGTTTGGAGTGTGAATACCGAAGACGAATATCACGAGGCAGGGGCGTAAAGGGTGATTTTAGGGAATTGGAGTTATGGACTTTTTAGAGATCATAAATTGGTTTGATGATCGAATGTCGTCTTATATGCAGAGTTTCAACGCGATTGCGCTGATTTGGCCAACTGCTTTGATCGTTTTTGTATTTTTCTTTTTCAGGGCATATTTAACAGATAAGATGATCCCTACAGGAAAGCCGCGCACCGCTGAAAAGCCATCCTATTCAAGAAAACGCCTACCAAAAAGACGGCGACGGCGTCATTTGAAGCTCCCTCAGCTGCAGTTGCCAGATCACTTGGGACGAGTTAACGCGCGGGACTGGCTTTGGGTCGCGGCAATCACCCTAGCCTATAGTATACTGGCGTTTTGCTTTGTGGGAGACGCAGCCGCCCCGCAGACTTTCTGGCGGGCGACAAAGGAACAACCGACGCTGATGCTGGATCTGGGCGAGCAGGTCCGGTTTCAGAACTTTTTATATTATCCCGGTTTTGGCGAAGGCGAATGGACGCTGGAGTTGTCATCCGACGGGCTGGAGTGGGATGAACAGACGTATATGGGGCATTTACGCTGGCACTTGTTTTCATGGTCGATCCCACTATTTAGAGCCGAGCCGACAAAGACCGCCCGCTATATCCGCCTTACGATGGTAAAGGTGGAGGATGAATATGCCGATCAGGAAAGCTTTCGCCGCGACGCAGACGCCGACTGGTCGATAACGGGAATAAACGGCGTAAANACAGCCGCCGACTGGATGGAACTGGGCGANCTTGTGGTTATAACACAGGATGNAAACGGGGAGCCTGTCCAATTGGATTTGACCTATTTGACGGAAAAGTATCCTCAATATAGAGCGTTATTTGACGAACAAAACACTATNCCTGATTACCCGCTCCATGACAACCATACGATGTACGCCTATACAGGTGGTAAGATCAACACCAGGAGCAGCGGCACNCGTTTCGACGAAAGCGATCAGGCTGGAACCGCGTACGAATTTATCCGCAGACTCCCTCCCGACGAGTCTACCCATCCGCCTCTCGGCAAGGCGATTATCGCTATTGGCATCAGGTTATTTGGGATGACGCCTTTTGGTATGCGGTTCATGGGTATCCTGTTCGGCGCTCTGATGCTGCCTGTGCTGTTCGTTTTTATCAAAAACCTCTTCGATAATACAACTGTGTCTGTCTGCGGCACTATACTTCTGGCGTTTGAAAACATGCATTTTACTCAGACGCATTTGGCAACAGTGGACACTTTTGTAGTCTTCTTCATCATTTTGATGTATCTGTTTATGTACCGGTATATCTGCTCGGTGCGCGATAGCCGTTTTGTCGAAACGCTGCCGAATCTGTTCCTGTGCGGCCTATCATTCGGCCTTGCCGCCGCCTCAAAATGGACGGGCGTTTTCGCCGCGTTGGGCCTTGTCGCTGTGTACGCTCTTTTCCTTGTTAAGCGCTGTATACAGCAGACCGCCATCGGCCAAAAGCGTGAATTCCGCACTTTTTTATTTCAAACGCTGGCCGCGTCGGTCGTCTGTTTTATAATTGTTCCATTTATTATCTACACGATTAGTTACATCCCATACACCTTCTCCCTCGAGCACCCGTTAACTGTCGGAAATCTTCTTGGGGATATGTGGAAGAATATGAATAACATGCTGTGGTATCACGGTAGTTATATGTCCGGTTCCGAACACGAGTTTCATTCCGCTTGGTGGATGTGGATCCTCAATATTCGGCCAGTCCTATACCTAAGGCAGTTTAGCGACGAGAACAGCCACGCCTTTATTGGCGCGTTAACGAATCCAATTGTCGCTATAGGCGGCTTGGTCGCTATGGGGATCGCTATGTACGGCGCCTTTCGAAAAAGGTTCACGCAAGCTACTGTCATAGTGGCGGGGTATTTGGCTAATCTTTTGCCATGGATAATTATTACACGCAGCTCATTCGCGTACCATTATTTTCCATCTGTGATCTTCCTAATTCTTGCGATTTGCTATGTGTTTTACAATATGCTACAACTAAGGCCGGAACGCAAAAAACTAGTTTACGCTTTTACAGGCATTGCTGTAGCTCTCCTTTTCCTGTTTCTGCCGTCTTCCGCCGGCATAATCATACCTGATTGGTACGCCTACATATTTCAAAAATGGCTCCCAGGTTGGTCGTTTTAATACCTGACGGATTCACAACGCAAACAAAAAACAAGTTGTTTTTCTCCGCAACTCCCGTCTACTAACCACTAGNCACTAGATACTAGCCACTGCGAGCGCTCACATAATTCCGGGTTTTGGGTTGCGGGTAGCGCTCGCGTTAGCCATTTATATCANTTCGGCGTTATCCATAATGTAATCAGCCACTTTTTGGCAAAGNACGATTTGTTTTAGGTAAGGCAAACCAAGNCTTTCCGCCATATCCGAGTAGTCTTCCGCCCCCATATTTTCAGCGGCATACTGCTTCAAATCGGCTTCGCTCACAGACAAGCCCACATCCTCAGCAATCGCTTGGTTTACAAGGTAATACACAGCGTTTGTGTAAATATCGGAATAATAGTTATTAGCCACATCGTCAAGATTGCCGCCGATGTATTCCTCGAGAGTCATCCCATATGCCGCCGCCTCGCGTTCAAATTTAACGAACAGGGCTTGCAGTTGATAGTCCAGCAATTGTTGGGGAACATATCTAACCGGAATCTGCGTGGTAAAGAATTGAAAGAGGGTTGTGTAAACGTTCATATTCAAAATGTCGATCCTGATGCCCTCCCTCATTTCCTCCTGTGTCGTCCAACCAAAAAGTTCCGACAGATTCCTTTTTACAAAATCATCATTTAGNTCTGGCGTCGTTTCTTCGATAATGTAGTTTATCGTTGTNACAAAGACTGCGTTTTTACCGTTTAGCTCTTCTTTCCCGAAATCTTCGGGGTAGGTTACCTCAACGTTAAATGTTTCCCCAGGCATATGCCCTATGATTTTCGCCAAAAAATCATCGATGTAATCCATGCTTCCAGCGACTTCATCAGTACCCAAGCCTTTTGTGGAAAGGTTTTCCAACTCGACGCCGTCAACACTGCCTACATAATCAATGTTGACCAGATCCCCTTCAACGACCTCCCGATCCATGATTATCTCCTGATCCGGGTAATTATTGAGATATAGGAGTATCTCCTCTTCCATCTCTTCTTCCGAAACGTTGACGGCTTGCGCATCTATCTGTATATCCTGATAATCGAACAACTCAACGTAATCAAGCGCTCTTATGCCTTCCCAGAAGCCGTTTTCGTCTATTCCATCGCTTAAAGCAAACGTATGGTCGATAACAACATTTTTAAACGCTTCGTTGATGGGTTCCGGGATGGAACCCAGTCCCGTGTTTTCGGACGTTATGTCCCCTACCGCGCCGGTTTGTCCAAGCGACTGGTCCGTTGATTTCTTGCGGCAGCCTGTTTGCATTGTGAGAATTATTGCGCATATAATAACGCAGACGAATAACTTTCTAAAATACTTCATTTTTACTCCTTTACCTTAAGAAAAAAACAGTTGACATCCCCGCCCCACAGTCCGGAGGCCGCGTTTATAGCGCGTAGGCCGACAGCCATACAGGCAGCGG
>WRNV01000176.1 GCA_009776445.1 Oscillospiraceae bacterium
TAGTTTTGAGCATTTGATTGGGCGTCGCCAAAACGGCAATCATAATCACAGTGTGATAATTGAAAAAGGAGCCGCTTGAAGCAGTGGTGCGTCCAGCCTTCACGGAGCATTATAACCGGCAATAACATATAGTAATGACATTTCGTATTCAAGTCGTAAATTTCNAGCAAATCTGAATGTTACAGCGTAGTGCAAACCCAAAAATTTTTCTTAATAGACAAAAAGGCAACACCGAAGGTATCGCCGTTTTCAAAGTAAAAACTGCTATTACTTATCTCTTTCTCTCTATTCAAAACTGCTGGTTATTATGCCTACATTTCACTTAAACTAAAGTCAGCAAGATTGAAATAACAGCCGCGAAGTTAAGGCGCATCATGAATATTATGCTCTTCTGGAAACAAGACGATAGTCCTCTCCATTCATATTCAAAATGGCAGCGCTGCCTGCAAGTTTGCCAACAAGTGCATTTGTCATTACTGTATCGCCTAAAAATTCTTTCCACTGGCTAAATGCATAATTAGAGGTCACGAATACACTGCTGCCATTTTCGCACCGCTTAGCTATAATATCGAATAGGAGTTGNGCTTTTTTAACGCTAAGAGACAAATATCCAAGTTCGTCAAGCGCTAAAAGGTCAACTTTTAAAAGGATTTTCATCATTGCNCCAAGTTTTTTTTCAGTGTTTGCCTCATTAAGCATTNTAAGCATATCACTTACACGCGTGAACCTGACGGTGTAACCTAATTGTATGGATTCACGGCATATAGCAGCCATGAGATGGGTTTTGCCGGTTCCGGATCCGCCCAAAGCGCACACGTTCTGTTGGTTTTTGATGAATTGACAGGTTTTGAGTGATTCAACCTGTTCTTCCTTAAGGTGCGGTATAGTGGGAACAAGCTTGAATGTATCGATGGTTTTGCCATTGGGCAAGCCGGCGTCACTGATGCGTCTCTTAACCAGCGAATCATTACGCCTTTCNTGNTCTCGGGACATTAGTTCAATGAGCGCCGCCTCAATGGACATCCCNGGTTTCACATAGTCTGCATAAGACCCAAAAACAGGCATCTTGAGGTATTGGGCGAGGGTTTTAATACTATCGCAATTTTCCATCAAATCTCCTTTCCATCAATAAGGCTGTCATAGTCAGATAAGTTCCCATGCTTGATTTCAAACTCATCGGAGGGCATCTGCTGGCCATAAAGATAATATCGTACTAACTCTAAGGTTGGCTTGCCGGTAGTAATCGCGTCGTCCAAAGCTGTGATTATACGTTCCTCGCCAACGTCTCTGGCAAGCAGCATTACCTCGATAAGCTGCTTTTCCGCGTCCGCAGAGGGACAAAGCCTCAAAAACACCTTGCACTGGTCGGGCATGACGTCTTTCACGATTGGTTTGGCCTGTCCGGCGGCGCGGGGCTTCCTTGAAATCGACTCGAGATAGTGGTCAAGTATGAACTGATCCTTGCCGCCATCCCTTACCCTGATATGCGTGTATAAAAGCTCGCCCCTGCAATATATTTTGATTTCAAATGGTGAAATGCGCAATGTGACTTTTTTGCCGACATATCCATGAGGCACGGAATAATATATCTTGTTGTATCTCACGGTCTGATTTGGTTTTACCTTTGTTTGAACAGTTTCATCTACTTCAAAAGGCGATAGGGGCAATGGCGCCAGCAACACACGCTCTTCCATAAACATGTCCCATATTTTCCGGGGGCTGCCCTCTATCTTGTGGGTCATGTTATACTTTAACAGGCTGGCGCTGATGTGGTTTTGCAGTTCAATGTAATCCTTTGCATGCGGGGTTGGGGTAAACGCCTTATTTCTTGTGATTTTCACTCCATTCTCCACATTTGATTTCTCCCAACCGGCCGACCTATTGCAAAATTCAGAGATAAAGGCGTAATGACTCTCAATGCGTTTGAAATTCTCCTGTGTGACTGCGCTTTTACCGCTGCCGCTCAGCACTGCGACGCGAAGATTATCAAAAATTAGTCTGCGAGGTGTTCCATTTATCCAAGTTAGCGCCTTAACGATGCCATCAAAAAATGACAGTGCGGTTCTATCGGGATATACGAAAGCGCAAACCGCTCCACTGTAAGGCAACGCGCAGGTAAACACTTGAACCAGCTTTTTTTCACCGCCAATAATCGCAGTAACATCCTCCAACCAGTCGATTTGTGCACAGTCGCCTATTTCATGCTCCAGCGGTATGAATTCCTCGCCGCCTGTGTCACGGATTTCACGAACAATGTAGCGGACATATGGCTCTGATATCGCTATCCCATGTTCAGATACAAGGACACTCCAAATATCCCTCACACTTAAGCGCTGCTTTCGCGGGAGCAAGGCGTTTTCTGTCAACATGCGCCGTATCTCGCCCTCAGCGGCTTCTTTAAGCGGCGCTGTTCGCGGTGCATGAACCCGATCATCAGGCGTAACGGCTCCGTCACGGTACTTTTTAACTGTTTTCCAGCTGACATGCAGTAACCTTTCTATCTCCCTTCCGCTGACCCCATTAACGTGCAGAGTACGGATTTTCCCGTATTTANCCCATTTATCCGACAATTTCCATCACCTCTGATTTCCCCGGGGAAACGATCTTGCGGACTTTTTCAAGCAAAGCCAAAAGGTCGGCTTCCAACTCTTTTAGAGCATTCCGGTACTNCATAGCATCATAAGGCGATTCATTATAGAGCAATCCGTAAAGTATCGCAATTTGTGCCCTTGTCTCTTTAACACTATCGAAAATGCCAGTCGGCCGCACGCTTTTATGACGGGCGCCGGATTGAACGCCATCCGCTATGACTGCACGCCGCTTGTCTGTCATTCTCTTGAGGACCGCCTTTGGGTCGCTTATGATCTGTTCTTTTACAGTATCGGGGCAGCCATCTTCATTATAACCCGCCACAAGGGTTTCTATTGATGACTTGGGAAGCCCTTCCCGTACTGCTATTTCTGCAAACGCGAACTGCGTTTCCGCTGGGAGCCTTGCGACCTCCTGTGCGCTCCGCGGGTCAAGTGAACCATTCCTCACCATTTCATATACGCCGTCATTGAGACGAGTTACCAGCGATAGACGATTGCAGACCCAGCTCGCGGATTTCCCCAGCATGGCTTGGATTTCTGACCTTAGCGCCCCGGCATTCACGGCTTCCTGAATCAACAAGCCTTCACGCAGAGCGCCAGATGTCTCCCTGAGTGACATCAACAAAAGCGACAGCTTCGCCATCTCCCCTCCGCCATCTGCCACTCCCACTTCTACAGCTTCCATCTTTTTAATCCCTAGTTCCCTTAGCGCCGTCAGCTCGCATTGCCCGGACAAAATCACGCGTTTGCCCCCTTCGGACGCTCCTATAACTGGAGTGTGCAGCACGCCAAGCTTTACTATTGCATCCTTGCAGCGTTCAATTGCTCCCCGCTCAACGCATGCAGCCAGAGTTTTGTTTCCATTTACGGTTGCCACGTCAAATTCTTTTACCTTGTTTATATCTCTAACCAACAATACCGTCCCCTTTCTTCGTTTTCACCCAAATTGTCTCAACACCTTTCATAAATTATTGATGAGTCAATTATGCTTCTGGGAGTCGTTGCACGGGAACGGGTTTTGAAAAATTTATATTATAAACCGGTGGTATGTTATTGCAGCGTCTAAAACAATGTTTTTGCATACAGCAATAAATTCAAGACGTATCTGTTTTATCCGCCACGATTCCTCGAAGACCAGTGTGCGTTGCACAAGCCGGTATTTCTTCGCTCTGTTGCGAGACGGACGCTTTCTTAAGTCCCGGGATTGTTTCCTTACCGGAGCTAAACTTTTGATCACTTTTGACAACTTTTGGGGGATGGGGCTTAAAGCATATGATAATACATCGGTATGCCTTATGGGTAAAGGAAGACGCCCGGTTTTTACTCCGCATGCTTTTGTTAATGATTCTATTGTCGGACAATTGTTTAATAAATCAGGAATACGGCTAACAACATCAGCGACGGATAGAGTATCCGGTTCCTCGACAAACAGAGGCTTATCCATTTGAAAATCACTGATGAGCTGCTCCATAGCCCTGATGTTGCGGCTGAGGGTGCTTTTGTGGAAGCTACTGATCCCAAATATCTCTCTGACTACCGCGGCTGAAAGCTGCATACTCTTTTGTTCCGAGTTGATGTAATGCCAAATTGCATATACGTATGCAAATATGGGATACGGTCGGCCTGATAGCAAAAACCACGGAAGTATCGAAACCTTCATGTTGGTTTGTGGATTACTGACCTGTATGTATTTTATTGTCACCTTATGGTGCATGTACTCAAGTGACTGATTGCGGTATTTACACTCAAACCCAGCCGAACGCCATTGCGCGATAAGCTCTCGCTCATATGCACTGTGGAATATGCTGATCTCGTTAGCGCTGATCCTTCCGGTAAGAATAAAATTCTCCAGTTCTTCATGGAGATCTTTTATGAGAATGAAAGCCTCATTTTCACTGCAAACCAGAACAACGGGAATGTTACTTAAAACATTCTTTAGTACTTCTTGTTGTATGACGGTTACGCTCTGTGCTATCATTCTCATAGTGGTAGTAGATTGCTTTTTATGATTATTTTGTCGGCAAACAAATATTACCATAAATCAAGGGTCTACTACTACTTAAGAAAGCCCCGTTAAAAGAAACGGGGCTTTCTTAAGTATAGGTGGGTAGAAAAACTGCATTACCTTTCTCAATTGAGAAAAACCGTCGGTTGGCGATCGTGTTCTTTAAATATTATGCATTTTTACTGGGCTGTCTTTCTTTGAGTGCGGCATGCCAATATGTTTTGGTTGTTTATGCTCGTATACAATCTTATGTGGNTNTGACTTCACAATAATAATCGCTAATAATAAAAAGGACTCTCATTGACTCCCTTTTTAATAATCTTTGACTCCCTTTTTGACTCCCTCTTTCATACTCAAATCCAC
>WRNV01000177.1 GCA_009776445.1 Oscillospiraceae bacterium
CCCGTGCCTGTTTGCGAGTCAAATATTGCGCCGTCAGCCATCGCGCCCACTAATTGCCCGTAAGCGCCGCCCTTGACAGTTACCTTTCCGCCGCTATAGGCGGCTGCCCCAACGCTGCCAGCGCTTGTGGCGATGGCAGCAAGATTCACAGTGATGCTGCTGCCCTTGCCGTCAGCGCATGCGCCGAAGCTGCCGCCAATTGCGGCGCCCACTGTGACCGAACCGCCCAGCTGGGCTTGCGCTCCGACCTCCCCGCCTTGCGCAGAGCCGGTCACGGTAACTTTGCCTTTATCCTCGGCGCCGGCCCCCGCGCTAAACGCGCTATTGGCTTTGGCGTCGCCTTTTACCGTAACCGAGCCTCCGGTTTTCGCATACGCGGCAAAACCGTCCCCCTCGGCATTTTGGTTCACTGTGATGCTAGCCCCGTTTCTGGCGTTAGCTCCGACACTGTCCGAGCCGCCCGTCGCCTTCGCGTCCCGCACAGTCGCGTTGGTGCCGGCCCCATCCGCATACACTCCGTATTCCGTCCCTATGGCGTCTTCCTTTAGCGTGAGAGTGCTGCCTTCTACGACGTAAGCTCCGCCTCCGGACGTATTCTCAATGCCGGTGAATGTAGCGGAGGATTTTTTGAACAAATCTACCTTGCCTGTGGAGCGGACTTCACCGCCCCCTGTGACAGTCAGCGTGCTGTTTTCCAGGTATATCCCGCCGAAAGTAGCGTTATACCCGGCGGTATCAATGTTCAGTTTAGTATTCCACAAGTTAAGGGGTTCGCTTGTATCCATATCCTTGTAAAGGGTTATTTTTAGTTCATCTACTTTTTGCTTATTAGCGACAGCACTAATGTCCTTTACCGCTTTATCCATATCTTCGTATGACCCGGCAAAAGAAACATCGCATACGGGGTCGGCCGTTTCTTTGACAAAGAGGAAGCTGTGTTGGTATACACGTCTTTTCCCGTTTACTGTACTATCCTCTTTCACATAGAAATACCGATAGCCCGCTAGCAGATTATCCGGGTCTTTTATCCAAAATGCATCGCCACTATAATAATTGATACCGTCATCAACTAGGTAATTATCGTCATTATAATAATCCGTAAGATCTTCCGGGAGTTCTCCCCTGTTTTCACCAGGTCCGAACTCTCGTTTGTCGGAATTGGATGAAGATCCCGAAGATTTCGAGGAACGAAAATATACAGGCGCCTCAATCCCCTTGTCAACTACGACTACCCCATGTAACATTCCCACACCAACATTATCCGATTTGACTGTACCACCGACATGTACATAGGTACTGAGCTGATCCGGATATGTGAATCCTGCCTCTTGATAATATAAAGCGCCTGAGTCATAAACTGACGATGCAGAAACACCGGCGTCGGTTCCGATGGCGTCGCGCGTGACATGGACCTGCGCCCGGAACGCATAAACCCCTATACCGTCAGACGAGGTCCCGATGGCGTCGCGCCCCACTGAGACTTGCGCGTTCGGATAGTATGTCCTGGAGCCGCCTCCCCCTAACCCTCCGTAGGTTCCTGTAACCGCCGAGCACGCTTGTGCGCCGACGTAGTCGCCGATTGCGTCGCCGTATACAATAATCCTGGCGCTTTTCCATGCTGCAACGCCGTGATTCTGAAGCCCTTTGGCGGTTCCTGGATACTCGTTTGAACCCACTGTGACTACGCCGCCATAAGCTAAAACACCGTTTCGTGAGCCTGTGACGTCCTTTCGGACAAATATCCACCCGTCACCTTCGAAAAGGTCGATCAGCGCGCCGTCGCCTGCAGTTGCCGTGGCATTGGTCACGGTCACCTGCCCGTCGGTTCTCGCCTCAACTCCCGCAGTTGTGCCGGTGGCGTTGAACTCGTCATCTTTTTCGCCCACGAGTTTTACCACTGTGCTGTCGGTGACAAGTACGCCGGGTCCGTTAGAGTTTACCGCGTTTATGTTCCTGCCGTTCAAGTCGATCGTGAATGTCTTGCCGTTGGAGAAGGTGATCCCGCCGGTGCTGATATCCTGCAGCAGCTTGATCGTCTCGTTGTTGCCAACGGCGTTCACGGCTTCCTCGAGGGTCTGGTAGCGGTCGTCGCCTATGGCGCACACGCCGTTTGAGTCGCCTTTTATCAGCGTGTAGCTGTCGACAATCTGGTTCTTATCTACGTCCTCGACCCGCGCGTAGTACCATATATAATCATTGACATAATCGCCCAGCGCCGCGAAGGGCATGTCCCTCGGAGGGTTCTTGTAGCCCCCGCGCTTTATTTCCTGATATTCCCCGGCGGCATACGCGCGGATATATCCTTGCGACGCCATTATTTCGCCGTCGATGAGAACTACGGCGCCGGTGTTGTCAACCGCGAAGCTGGCTTCGTTCGCGTTTTTCGTCTCCACGTTCCCGCCGACCTGGATCCATGTCTCCTGTTCGGGGTGGCCGGGGGCAGTGCTGCCATATGCCTCGATGCCCGTCTGGCGCCCCGACACGCCGCCGCCGACGGTCACATTCGCGCCCATCGACGCGCGGATGCCGACGTCGTTGTACGCTTCATATTCGTTTTGTATCATGACGCTGCCGCCCACCGTCACTTCGGCGGGTGCGTTGCTGTATGTGCCCGTGCCGCTGTACGCCTCGGCATGGATGCCGGCCGTCGTGGCGTTGACGTCACCGCCGACCGATACTTTGCCGCCAGCGTAGGCGAATATGCCATTGATGTCCGGCGGGCTGTCGGCAGGGCCATTCCAGGACAGCGAGCCGCCGATGTCCACAGTTGCTCCGGTCCCCGCCGCCTGCGCGATGAAGCCGCCGGAGTATACAGCCCCGCCATACCCATTGCCTATGTCTGTATATGCGGTTAAGCCGCGCGAGGCATTGGCGTCGCCGGTGACCTTGACCTGACCGCCCTCCCGCGCCGCGACAGCACCTTTGGCATTGCCGCCCACGGTGATGCTGGCGCCGTCGCCGGCGGCGAGTATATTCCCTGTCGCGTCGCCGTCAACTTTGATCGTGCCGCCGCCCGCTTCAGACAATAACGACGTCTCGTTGATATACTCGCCGAGCGACCCGGGGGTTACATTCCCCGTGACGGTGATGCTGCCGCCGCTGTGGACAGTCGCGCCGTGAAACGAACCGATGACGTTGCCGTTGACCTGGATCGTTGCGCCGTTCTCGGCGTACGCGCCGTTGAATAAAAAGGGTCCGATATCGTCCACATTCAGCAGTTCCGATTGGGCCGTCCCGTTAATGACTATCGACGAGCCCTCCCCGTCCGCCCATGCGGCGTAGTTGAACCCATACACGCTGCTGTCTATCTCGATCCTGCCGCCGCTCTCGGCTTTTAAGCCGATGTCGGCGTAGATTGAAATCATGCCCGGTTCGAGCCCGCCCGCCCCGCGCGTGACCCTAAGGCTGCCGCCATTGCGGACCGTGACAGCCGTGCCTCCGACACTGTAGCCCGGCGAGGTGTAGTAGTTGTTTGTCAAAGCTATCATGGTAGGAATGAAGATTTCGAGGCTCTTCCCGTCCACAACCATAGAGTCGAAAAATGATCTCTGCGCGACGACGATTCTGTCGCCGCTCAGCGCCGCGTTAACCGCCTCCTGTAGCGTACCATATTCGTCGCCCGTCCTCTCAATGGCGAAAGTCCCCCCGCCCGCCGCATACGCCGACGGCAGCGCGATTGTTGGCAGAAAACTGACCACCATAACCAAGGTAAGTAGAATGGAGATNGATTTTCTCAATGTATATTTCATGATCAACGCCTCCAATATATGTAATTTTTGTGTTGTTTAAATCGTCTAAATTTGTCCAGTTTGAGCGCCTGTGCTTTCTCTTTTGTTTTGCGTTTAGGTTGCCTCTGTATTATATTATCATTATAATGCTAGAGCATAAAAAAGTCACGTTTTGTTTTGTAATAAAAACCAAAACGTGCGCAAGAAAAGTTGCTGTTCAGTGGGTATTCGGGAGTGGGTATAAAACAATATAATTTCGTCTTTGCGAGGAGACGAAGGCGACGCGGCAATCCAGGCGAAAACCTGACAATCGGCGCAAAAAGCTCTGGTTTGCTTCGCTGCGGCTCGCAATGACGGGGGGCTTTGAATGGCTTGTGAAATCACTGCCAAGAGACGAACGAACTCTTTATGGGTTGTTGGCAAAGCCCACTTTAGATGGCAAAGAGATCGTCAAGTATGACTTCTGATTGGACAAAGTCTGCATGGCTGTTTTTTGTTATCCCATGAGTGCCATATTCCTTGCTTACAGCTGCTCTTCCTTTCTCCCGTTAGCAAGACCGGTTGCATAGAAGTCAAATTTTCCGCCAAAATACTCCCTTATAAGGAAAGTTTTTCCAACACGCCTTCTTCCATATAAAACAAGAAATTCTGGCGCACCGGATTCATATTATTGTTTGAGCAAGGAAGCAAGGCATGATTCTCATGGTGGGTGGCGGCATCATTGCTTCATGAATCTTGGTGAAATAACAGTTGTTGTGCCGGGCTAAATGTGTTAGTATAGCTGTGGAAACTAACAAGGAAATGATTGCTCATGGAAAAACCAAAAATATCTTGGATAATTGCTGTTACAACCGACCATTCGATGACCAATCCCAGAAGAAAATACGCTTAGAAACAGAAGCGAAGCTATACATTCAGGCAGATATCCGCGCAAAGAATTACTCAATGGTCTGGTCATATATGCTCGATATCGAAAACAGGGATAATCCCTATGACGAAAAGCGAAATGCCATACAGCCTTGGAAAGGATTTGCGTTTGAATACTGCCCATCATCTGATGACATTATGTCACTAGGTCAAAAGATTATGGCGCAAGGAATCAAACCATACGATGCATTGCATCTTTCCTGTGCTGTTAAAAGCGGCTGCGACTATTTTATCACCACGGATAAAGGCCTGCTGAACAAGACTATTCCGAGTTTAAAGATCATAAATCCAATTGATTTTGTTA
>WRNV01000178.1 GCA_009776445.1 Oscillospiraceae bacterium
TGGTCACGCTAGCAGATTTGAGCACCATGAACATAACGAACAATATCAAAATCTGATATAAAGAAGTGAGCCATCAGATGATTGATGGTATAAGGGTATTGGGCATTGAGTTCGCGCAAAATGGAGTAAACGCAGTCATTTGTATACACGTAGCCGTTTCCTGTTCGCAACATAGATTTTTTTCGAAATTCTCATATATACATATACATTTTTTTACCTTTTTTTATATGCATAATTCTACATAAATATACCCCGGCGTTTACGCCGGGGTAACATGGATGTAAACATCCATGTGGTGGTGTTATCACTTTATTAATCAAATATAGTTACCGTCTATTTTTTAGTTTTTGATAGTTATCGTACGACTGAATCTTTTGGGTATCATCCTTCGCAAGGAGCGTTTTCGTATATGCTGTACGCAGGTTTATTCTATCTAGTTTCGCCTGCAATTCCGCGTACATGCCGTCAAAATCATAGAGTGTGGGAAATTTGTATTTTCCGAAACTCAGGCAATTGAAAAAGGTCACTAGCTTCATAAACAAGGACAACGGGATTTGAATATTTTGGCTCTCAGGCATTTTTACCACCAGTCCAACCCCACAAGGTTTTAATATCATCTTTCACTCATCGTGTAGAATTTCATAGTTGTGTAACTATTTGCCGCATAATTTGAATTTATGGTTTGCTACTTCGTCAACACAAAACGATTTATTCACGGTTTCAAATGCCTGCTTCTTGCATGTTCAAACCTCCATGCATTAGGTCCATTCATGTCCAATAAAACTGCGTGGTGGGCTATCCGGCTAACAATAGCCTTTGCGAGGGTGTCACTACCGATGAACTTCGCCCACTCAGAAAACGTTTGGTTTGAAGTATAGAATGTACTCCCGATTTCATATCGAGCGCCAATAACCTGAAAGAGTAGACTTGACGCAGACGCATCGTAATCGAAATATCCAACCTCGTCGACAATAAGCATAGAGCAGCGGGTCATAACGCGGATATAATCAGTAAGTTTTCTTTCCGATTTAGCCTCGGTCATTTCATTAATTAGGTCAGACGCCCGCCTAAACTTCACGGTGTAGCCCCGTTTAATAGCCTCATAGCCTATTGCGAGCGCCAAGTGTGTTTTCCCATGTCCCGATGGAGAAAATGCGCAAACATCAAGTTTTTCATCAATGAATTTACATGTCGCCAACTCGTTTACTTCGTCAAAGTCCAAGTTAGGCAAAATGTCTTTTGACATTTGAAACATGTCCATAGTTTTTAATTGTGGAAAGCCAGCCGCCTTAACCCTTCGCTTAATACGGTTTTGAAAAGCAACTTGGTTTTGTTCCGACAGGAGTGTATAGAGGTTTTCCTCAAATGAGGCTTTAGAGTTGATATATTTCCCATATTGGGAAAACACCGTCAGATACAACTCATTTGCTGTCTTTGATATAGCTGCTCGTAGTTCTTCTACCGGCATAGGCATCGTAAATTCAGACATTATCTATCCCCCTCCTTTTCGAATAGTAGCGTATCGTACTGTGATAGGTCGGCGTGCTCAACTTTTATTTCGTCAACTATTGGGATGCCAATAACTTCAAAGGATTCCTCCTTTAATTTAAGGTAACGGCATACGGCAGAATACGTTGGGCGTCCGGACATATTGGCACACTCTACCGCCTGTAGTAATTCATCTGAGCTAACATTTCGACCAAGCATAAGGACATTAGCCAACTGCTCGAATTTATCCCTACCGGAACAGCGTCTTCTAAACTCCTCAAGTTGCGGTGGGAGCACGCCGTATTTTAGCGGGGCGGCATTGCGCATGGCGCGCTGTTTCTTCTCAAGCAGCGGCAAATAATGCTCCGGGATGTATTGATGCTTCCCTTTTACAAATGGCCGTGTATGGGTAAATACAAGGTTGCCGCCGAACCAAGCCTCTATGGAGTAGGCGCGTGCGCGGACTGTTATTGTTTTTCCTACGTATTCCATCGGGAGCGAGTACTTTGTCGCGTCATATCGGAATGTCAGGTCATGCGCGACTAATGCCTCTACAGGGGCGGCAGGCTCAATCCGCTTGCTTGGGAGCGGCCTTAACGCAGGGCGCTCCTCTTCGAACATCACCCTTACTGGTCGCGGGCGGTCCTTCACCTTATGGAATTTGAGGTAGTTGGAGCACTCTGTAAGAACGTGGTCTTGCAGTTCCTTTAAACTCCCGGCATTCGGCATTGGTGTGAATGCCAGGCCGCGACACAAGCCGCAGAGGTTCTCCACCGCCCCCTTCTCGTTTCCTGAGTTTTTGTTCATGAAAACAGCTTCGAAAGAATAATGCGCCTCAAATGCCCTAAAGCGCTCCTGCATTACCGCATTCTTTCCAGCGCCGGAAAGGACCGCCGTTTTAAGGTTGTCGAAAAAAATGCGCTCCACAGAACCGTTAAACCACTCCATGGCCATCATTAAGCCCTCAAAGAAACTTTCCATTGTCATATTCGGGAGTACGGCAATGAATATGGCATAGCTATACGGGAGGGCGGCGCAAAACACGGGAACTTTATGCGCATACCCATCAATGACGGCCTTAATTTCACACCAGTCAACCTGAAGCACCTCTCCCGGTTCAAAGTCCAGTGGTATGAACGCCTCTGGTTGCTTAGCTTTAAGCTCGCTGACGTACTTTCGTACAGTCGATTCCCCGACGCTAAACCTGTCACGGATCGCCACCCAGGCCGTCTTTGCGTTCGGCGCCTGCTTTTTAGGGGCATCTTTGTTTTCCTCAAAATATTGCGCGATGGCTTCCATAATAGCCAGCTTCTCTGGTGAATCCACAGTAGCTGGGTGGTCCTTTTTATCATCTGGAGTATGATTTCCATCCCAGTAACGTTTGACAGTATTTCTCGAAATACCAAGCGCCTCGGCGCATCTGCGCATCGTTACGCCGTCTACTTTGCACTTTCGGACTCTCGCATACGTATCCCAGTCAATCATCTCGCCACCTCCTGTTTCCCCAGGGAAACGCCTGGACTTAGATTTGCGATTATCAGCTTCGATACGATCAGCATTTTCTTTCTTAATTTTAAAAGATGCTCCATAGAGGCATCAATTGATGCTCCCTCCGCCGAGCAAATCATCTTGCCCAGAACTTCCAATAGGTTTATTACGTAGTAAGCCGTCCTATGTAACCGGGCGGCGTCGCAGTTCTTGGCATAAGCTATTCTTGGCTTTTCCGTTTTAGGACACGCTAATAGAGCCTCCGTCGGTGATTCGATTACCATGCGGCATATCTCAAGTGTTGCTTCTGGCGACCGATATAGTTTAACCAAACGACAGACATCGTCCTTATTTAGCGCTTCCTTTACAATGTTTGTGGCAAAAGTCACTTGCTCTTCTTGCGGAAGTTTCGATATCTCCTCCGCCGTTCGCGTACAGACTGCCCCACTTATGATCATGTCTTTTAGTGGAGGTACAAGATTGCGCGCCATTGTCTGACGCTTGGATAACCAAGACTTCGACCTTCCAACAATACTTGAGATCTCCCCCAGGGCATATCCATGTTTTTTGACGAGCTTCTCAATTACCGCGCCTTCGCTTAACGCCCCGCCCTGCTCCCTTGAAGCGGAAAGCAGTAGCGAAAGTTTTAGCTGCTCGGCTTCGCTTTCGGTTCGCGCAATGACGGCGGGAATGTCGTTTACACCCGCACGCGCGTACGCTTCAAGGCGGGCGTACCCGTCAATCAGGCTGTACATTCCTCCGCTGGCTGCTACAATAGCTGGAGCTACGTTGCCGAACGCAGATACAACTTTCCCGTATTTGTCGATGTCTTTTTGCGGCACGCCTATGACTAAATCTACGCTTTTTTCAATTTGCCGTATCCCAATAGTGCATACGACGTTCTTTTTTACACTCAAATCGCTTCAACTCCTTTTGAATTTTATCTACTATGAGTTTATCGCGACAATCTGTTGCAGCCATATCTAAATTAGTAGTCGCCTGGTCTTGTCGTACCAATGCTTTATAAATATTTTCCCGGCGGCTTCAATATTATGTCCTTCAACAGCACTATGGAATTTTAGGAGAAATACAAACATTTCAACCCGGCGTTTGGCTGTATCTTTAACCGAAGGGAGACGCTGTCCTTTACATGTACCTTCTTTATCATCGCCACAGGTGTTTACAGGTGTGTCGATTGGCACCTGGTCTTTGACATCTTCTTCTTGGAACTCCTTGCCAAATAAACGCCCTAATGCCTGTTTTTGTAACTGTTCTATTCTTCTGAATGATCGGCAGACCGTTGAGCAAGAGAACTTTTTTAGTTTAAATTCAGCCTGAGTGGCTTCCGCTACTGCCCTTTGCCCGTAACAAAATTTTGAACTGTATAAGTCACATGCGAATAAATAAACTTGTATAGGGTAAGGCCTTCCTGGAATAAGAAACCATGGGATGACTACAATACATGAACCATCCTCAAGTGCGTATTCTGGACAAACAATCTCATGGTATGATTCCTTGTACTCAATGTGATACCTATGGAGGCGGACAAATTTTTCCGCTTTGAAGATAGTCGCTTACTTCAATTGGGGGCTCAATAACTATTAAATAATCATTTGGTTTCTCAAGGTCATATGAGTATGTTAGAATATACATGGAACAGTCTCTCCATCCGGAATTTTTTTGTTTGCAAACCAATAATACCGGATTTCGATAGACTGTTCTACTTATATCTACTTTATTTATTTGATAATATGAAGTTCTGATTTGATGATTATGATAAAGTGCATGGCTCAAATTCTGTTATGCTTAACTCAGAGCGTTCTGGCAATTCTGAGCCATCTGAATGGATCAGTTTTCCTACATCGCATAGAGCCATTTTGGATCTGTTTTCTGCAAGCGAATCCAC
>WRNV01000179.1 GCA_009776445.1 Oscillospiraceae bacterium
CGATTTGTCCTTTGCCAAAAGAGATTTTACCCACTACCAAAACGAATTCCTCAATACCCGAATTATATAATAATTTCTTTGTTGGGTATTACTAAAAACACTGTTTTTTGACAAATAGTAAGACGGATTTGTTCTGGGGTTTATTCTGGTTTGGGGCTGGTTTAAACTGGTACGGATAAGCTCTGTTACAGTGGCGTTCCAACATCTTTTAGAACACGTTGCATTGCTTCAAAAGTAAGCTGATTGTTGGCAGCATAGAGCATTTGCATCTGGTCGTCATCCAGATATAGCACCGCGATCCTCTCATCTGGGTTGCTTGCATACAGGTCTATCTTGAGGTTCCACCAATTCTCTAATGAATCCGGTTGTTTGGTGAAATGCTGCTGTATTACTCCCAAATCGTTTTTTGAAAGTATGTTGATTCCGTCAAATGCATAACGCAAACCCCAACAGGCTGCCTGATAACCAAACATGGCAATTAAAAAACCTGATATGGTGTCTGACGTTTTAATCCAATCTGTGAACTCATACCCTACATATACAGGATTCTCGTTGAAGAATACGAGATGAGTATCGTTTATAAGAGCAGGCCATCTACCAGGCAATATAAGTTCGTCCTGCAAACATAGCAGCTCATCAGAGCGTCCCAGCTGAAGATAGAATTGCTCAAGGACATATGGAATGCCACCGTAGAGGCCTTTTGCCTTATACACTTCTTCTACTGAGTAGCCCTTTGCTTCCTTAATGGTAAACAAACGTTTTATGGCATCAAACTGCTCCATGGTTGTCAGCCTCGCCTTTCATCGAAAAAAAATCTCGTGCATGATTCTATCAAAGCTCTTTCCGCAATTTCACGACTTGTGCATAAGCGTCAACAGTTACGCTTTTCTCCGCAATTTCACGACTTGTGCATAAGCGTCAACAGTTACGCTTTCCAATACAAAACCATAAGCAGCAAATCGTTTTGCGATTTCATCAGGATTCTGGAATTCACCTGCGACATGGATAAGCCGGAATACGCCATTCAACAGTAACCGAACCGGAGTGGGGAAACGGGGATCGGCGATGTACAAAGCGCCATCCGGTTTTATTACCCTTGCTGTCTCTGAGGCAAAGCCATTTTTGTCGGCAAAATGGTGATACGCCATACACGCGGTGACTGCTTCAAAGGTCTGGTTATCAAAAGGCATATCTTCAGAACGTGATTGTCGAATGTCCATTGCCGGATAGTTTTTCTGCGCCACTTCGACCATCTTTGCTTCAGCGTCAATGCCAAAGCAGATGACATTATTCTGCATGGCTATTCTCTTAAGCAATGCGCCGGTCCCGCAGCCAACATCGAGTATAGAACAACCATCGGACAATTCGACCGTTTGAAGCACAAGGTTGTAAAACCTCTGCGACATCCTGCCCTCAAATCCCTCATCATATGATGCTGCCCGTTTTCGAAATGAAAAGTCCTTGCTCATACTTTTAACTACTCACGCTCCCTGAAATAAAACGTCTCAAAACCAATTGTTCTTTTTCAAGCTGTGCTGTTCCTTGGTGCTTCATTTCTACTTCTTCTTGCCGCACCATGCAGCGATTTCTGTGATAAGGGTCAACTGCTCAGAGCCGAAGCTTTTGTACGGAAGCCGGATAGCGCCTTTACTTGTCTTATATTTCGCCAGTCGCGGTTTGAAATGCTCCATCGCTTCTGCCCCCGGATAAATGCCGATATGATACTTCTGCGCCGCAAAGTGAATCAGGTTTTCCCCTCGCCAATAGGTAGGCATCTGCCATGAGATTTTTTCTGTTGCATCCGGCAACGCCATACGGATCATTTGGCGGACTGTCTGTAGGGTATCTTTGTGCATCAGCGGCTGTGCCTCTATATACTCGTCAACGTCCATCGGCTCAGCGAGTTTCGTATTCAGCTTGTCAGATTCTTCCCTGTCAAGNGTGGTNTAAACATCATCNAGGATAAACCGTCCGCAAATCCCGTCCAGTGCGCCGTCGCTAAGAGGAAGCGCCATGAACGCCGGGAAATTCTTGCCGTCGGCTGTTGTTATGCCGAACTCCGAAGCAGGCTTGAACCCGAAGCGCGGATAATAGCTCTCATGGCCGAATATCAGCACGGCGCGATAATCGAGATCACGAGCGGCGTCAAGCGTTTTACGAATCAGCGCACTGCCTACTCCTTGCCGCTGATATTTTGGCAAAACGCTGACGGGGCCAAACGTGAGTGTTTCCCACTCGCANTCGTCACCGATGACTTTGCTACGTGCATACATGATGTTGCCTATGACTGAACCATCAAGCTCTGCGACATAATCAAGTTCCGGCACAAACGAGGAGCAGCTTCGCAGCTTTCGCACAAGCAAGGCTTCGTTCCCATCGTCGCCTGACNCGGTTGGCGGCGCAGCGNGAAACGCCCTGTAGGTGATTTGTTCAACGGTTTTCCATTCAGACTTTTTCTCTCTACGGATGGTTGCCTTATTGCCGACTGTTAAAGCATTAGGAACTAAACTCCGTTCAAGATACACCTTATCTTTCAGCACAATTCCTTCCTCGATGATCGCGCCCTGCGTACCCTTGACCTTAATAGTGGGTATCTCCAACTCAAGTCGCATCCAGGTTGTGTCCAGGTTTTTCTCCGTTGGGTTCAAGTTCTTCTGACCTGACGCAAACCAGGTTACTGAAGGCCTTTAAACCACTCGTCACAGAGCTTTTCAACCATAACTGGACCATGAATGCTGAGATCAAGGGTTGTTTCATCATCAATGAACCAGTCGAGTTTAAGAACTCCATACAAAGTATCAAGCATCACGTTTCCTTCATCATTAACGTCTGCCGTAGCGATAACATCAATGAGTGCTTTTGCAATTGGTGTAGAAAAATCACCTTTTAGCTTCTTGCCGAGGAACGTGGCGAATGCTGGCCAATCGGGCAAATCCATCGATGTGGACCATTCAACAGCTGATGTATCAAGCATCATCTCTTGTCGATCTGCAAGTGCTACTGACAGCTTCTCTTGCGCCTTAGCATGTTTTTTTCTACGAGCACCACTGTCTTTTTGAGCCTGCATGGTGACCCAAGGCATCTCATCAGTTCCAGGCGATGCAGCAACATGATCTTGAGGTGTGGGGAGCATCGGGCTTGAAGGCCGCATCTTCCTGGGAAGCATAGGGCTCGGGGACTGCTTCCTTCGGATAAACGCCTGTTTTCCAAGGATTTTATAAAGTGCTTTACGGGTTTCTCTTAGCATCGAGTTCTTTTCAACCCATGGGTGTTCTGCTGTCTGAATCAAAACACCGCCAGGCACCATTAACCGTGCGTTTGCAATTGATGCGAGGTCAGGGCTTACTTTTAAAAACGCAGGCCCAAAGTAGTTGAGCCAAAATACACCAGGTAGCGCAAACCTAGAGAATTGCTTGAACGGACGATCTGACACACATGCGTAAGCTGGATCCATGGTTTCAATAAGATCCTCGAATAGTGAGACGATGTCCTCACAGATGCCAGTCTCCCCCATTGTTTTAGGCCCCCAACACTGCTCAATAGTATGACCAATGAGATGATTCTGCCATTCTCCATTCTCCTGATAGCCTATCCATCCGCCTCGTCCTGGATAAAGATCAATCTGACCGCCCTCAAAGTTGGGACTCTGGTCAGTACGCCTCACAGTTAGCCATGTTACTGGTAGCTCCTGCTTGTTGAATATGGCTTCCATAGAGGGATCGACTTTGATGCGTGCAGGATCTCCTCCAACTTTCCAAGGGCGTAGGATCGGGTGTCTATCAAATGCACGCCCTATGGCAAGGAGCCTTTCAGGGGTCATATCAGCGAATGAGTTCATAGCCAGATAGATTTTCCTCATAACAACCTTTCCCTCAAATAGGTTTGTATCATAGGCCATTATAGATTATCTAATGTTGCTATTGACATTGATGCAGATGAAGGGATTTACGCAGACCAGCCAGCCAACTTTCAGTTGGCTGGCTGGTCTGGTGCGAAGACGGTAGAAGTACAACAACTTTCGCACAAAACTATATTTTGTAATAAATACTATTTATAATTTTTATTTCGATTTATATGTTCCATTAAGATATTTCTCAAACCATATTTTAGCTTCCTCAGTATTATTATCACCATATTCACTAACTGGAACCATTGATACTAAATCTTTAGCTATTTCCAAGATAACATCTTTTAATTCTAAATCTTCAACAAGGTTTTTAGGAATATTATTATATCCTAAATAAGCACCTATAATATTACCAGTTATTGCTCCAGTAGAATCACTATCTCCATTATGGTTTACTGCATCAATAATTGCTTGACTAAAATCAGATTTATTCTTCAAGGCACAGTACACAGCAATTGCGAGTGCTTCTTCAGCAACCCAACCCTCACCAAGTTCAGCTATTGCTATAACTGTATCGGTTGAATTGTTTGATAATTCAATTGCTTTAGTAATAATATCATTTAGTTCGTTTACATATTTTTTGTTATATTCGTTTTTTAAGTTCATATCATCAAGTGATTCTTTAATTATTTCTTCTAAATTTTCTTTATCAGTATTAATTATTTTAGTAATTATAAGTGCTAATAACCCTGACGATAAATAACCAAGTGGATGTCCATGCGTTATTGCTCCCGTTTTTGCTCCAATATCAAACGAAGTATTAGAATCTAAATAGATTCCAACAGGGGCAACTCTCATAACTGAACCACAACCTTTACTATCATTAATAGGTTCTTCAATAGTTCCAATTTTTTCACTTGTTAAAGCACTTATACAAGTGTTCCCTGGTGCACGTTTGTGATTTAGTTCTTTCACATTTAATAACCAAGATTTTAGAGGATTATCATTATTA
>WRNV01000180.1 GCA_009776445.1 Oscillospiraceae bacterium
GAGAACAGTTATGATAGACAGCGATTCACACGAATTGGAAGTAACTGCGGCCACAGTACCGGTAACCGGCGTGTCATTAGACCAGCATGCTTTGACCTTAAACATTGGACAGACAGGCGCCCTGGTCGCGACAGTTTCACCGGTCAGTGCGGATGACACGACAGTGACATGGACCAGCAGCAACCCTAACATAACTGTGACGGGTACCGGGCTGAGCGTTCAGGTGAGCGGCTCTGCTGCAGGAACGGGAACCATTACCGTAACGACGAACGACGGCGGTTTAACCGATACTTGCGCGGTAATCATTAATACGGTTGTTGTCCCTGTGGACAGCGTGTCGCTCAACAAGAATACTATGGAGTTGCATGTCGGAGGTTCCGATACGCTTACGTATAGTATCCTGCCGGCAAATGCTACGGATGATACTGTGACATGGGCCACCAGCGATGCATCGGTAGCGACAGTTTTGGGCGGTGTTGTATCGGCAGTTGCGACAGGATCGGCGACTATAACCGTAACGACGAATGATGGCGGAAAAACTGCCACATGCGCCGTGACCGTAACGCCAACCGGCGGCAATGATCCAACATTCCCGTCGGATAAGAACGATGTTGCGTCCAAAACCGGTATCAATGCCGGCGACCTCGTGGAAACTGGCGGCAAGGTATATCTGTCGGGCAACGCGGCTTCAGCTATAGCAAAAACGCTGCTTGGCTCAAGCGCCGCGACGGGAGCAATTGAACCTGTATTCGAGATTACTGTCAACCCGGACGGCAGCGTTGCGAGAATCAGTTTCAGCGTGAAAGGAAATGAATTGCTTGCGTCATACGCGGACGACATCAACCTGGTAGGTATGGTTTCGGGCAACAGCGGACAGCTCTTCGATTACGCAAACAGCTTAGCCGATGTTGGCGACATGAAGTTCACGCTGCTCAAAAACGGCGTTGTCTACACCGGAGAGATTGATCCTAATGATACGTACGAAATAGTGTTCGGCATCAAGGACGGCGGCTTGTTCGACATGGACGACACGGCGGACGGCGAAGTTATAGGCTCCGTATTCTTTGCCTCAGACGGCAAAAAGAAGAGCGGCGGCGGCGGCGGATGCAGCGCGGGTTATGAATTACTGGCTCTGGCCCTTCTGGCTACCCCGTTGATCAGCAGGAAAAGAAAGTAAAATAAGGATTAAAGTTAGCGCTTAAAAAACGTTAACAATCTAATTAAATAAAAATCTCCTTTATAGCCCCCGCTATAAAGGAGATTTTTTTGGGAGCGCGGGCGTCTCGCCCGCCAACCCTGCGGTTCAAATGTGCGATGGTTGTGGTTAATAAGCCAATGGTAGTAGCCACGAGACCGTTCCGGTTATCGGAACAAAAATATAACCTCCTTTGTAATCCGCGCGTGAGTATGTTAAACTGTTGGAGAAAGAGGTGGTTCCTGCATGAAAAACAAAAAACCGTTGCTACCAGTAAAGTCAGACTATATTTTCAAACTCATTTTCGGCGACCAACGCAACGTGGATATTCTGGGCGCGTTTCTAAGATCCGTTTTGGACATTCCCGTTGATGAGTATGAGCGGCTGACTATTATTGACCCGCATATCAAGAAAGAATTCGAGGAAGATAAATACGGAATACTGGATGTGAAAGTCCACACGGTCAGCGGAGGGGTTATCCATGTGGAAATCCAGCTCCAGGTACACCCGGATATGAGGGCTAGAACGATTTACAGCCAATCAAAGCTCGTGACCGAGCAGATGTCGTCCGGAAGGCAATGGTCATTAATCAAGCGGGCGATAACCATAGTCATCACAGAAGATATATTTGTGCGAGAAGGCGACAGGTATCATAATCAATTCCGCTACCGCACAAATGACGGGATAGAGTTTACAGACCTTGTTGAGGTTAATACGCTTGATTTGAGCAAACTGCCCGCAGACGATGACAGCACGGAGTTGTGGCATTGGATGAAATTTATAAAAACAGACGACGAGGAGGTTATTGAAATGCTGGTTGATAGAAGCCCGCAAATGAGAAAAGCCGTCGGAGTATTGAAAGAACTGTCAGCAGACGAGGTAACCCGTATGCTTTTCGAGAAGCGAGAGATAGCAAGGATGGATTTTGAATCCAGGTTAGATGGGGCATTGCGTGAGACCGATGAAAAATGGAAGAGCATTGTTGCGGACAAGGACGCGGCACTAGCGGACAAGGACGCAGAGATTGCGCAGCTTCGCGCACAATTAGAAAAACAGAAATAGCGGAAGTTCTAACAGAGCGTCCCGGCAACCAGATGGGACGATGATGGCATCGTCCCTGCCCGGTTCTATTGGTGGTCACCATAAGGGCGTTCCGGTTATCAGAACGGGACGATGAAGGCATCGTCCCCTACAGTTCTATGGGGCGATGATCTGGGTTTATAAAAACGGGCGCTCCTGCGACGGGGTGGCCCCCAACGGGAACGTTCCNNGAATTTAAATCAAATTACATGGGATGAAGCAGTTTTTTGTATCAATTGGAATGGTTTCCTCACACATACAGATAATTCCTCCGCAACCCTGTTTTATTGACGCTTTGTTTAGGATGTCGTACTTCTTTATTTCTCTTCTGTCGGGATTTGCCGACTTCTTTATCTCAAGGGGGTGAATGGAATCGTTCAATTCCACAAAAACATCAATTTCTTTCGCGTTGGAATCGCGATAGTAGGACAAATTAACTTTTGTCCGCGAATAGCTAAAACTTTTTAGCATTTCTCCGACGACAAAGTTCTCAAAATAGTGTCCGCTCTTTGCTCCATTCATCAATGTTTCTGGGGTTGGCCACATGGAGAGAAACGCGGCGAGCCCGGTATCGCAAAAATATAATTTCGGCGCTTTTGCAAGCCGCCTCAGCGCNTTGTTTGAGTATGGNCGCAGCAAAAATATTATCCCCAAGCCTTCAAGCAAACGGAGCCATTCTTTCGCTGTCGGCTGTGAAATCTCCGTAGCGTCCGCAAGAGTCTTGTAATTAACTTGCTCTGAAATAAGCGCGGCGCAGGCGGTCAAAAATTTCCCAAAACGCAGCGTATCAGTTATACCGCCCCATTCAGCCACATCGCGCATAAGATATGTGTTNACATAGGAATTNTAATACTCATTCCGCTGTTCNGCATCNGCGCGAATCACTNCTGGCATCCCGCCNNACCAAATATGTTCAAACACNCCGGTTATATTATTTTTNGGCGCGATAGTCTGCCTTGCCTGCAAGCACGATAAAGAAAAATCCAATTCATTTTCAAAAACTATGCCGTCCTTTTCGCTTNTGGAAAGGCTGTACAGTTCCAAAATGCAGATNCTACCAGCCAATGTTTCCCNGACATTNTTCATCATGTCAAATTGTTGTGAGCCAGTCAGCCAAAANAATCCTGTTTCTTCCCGANCNTCACACATTATCTTNATTTGACTGAACAGTTCCGGCGCGTACTGCACCTCGTCAATGATGATTGGNGGCTTGTATGTTTGNAAAAATAAAACAGGATCGGTTTTTGCAAGATTACGCGCCATAATGTTATCCAGCGTGACATATGTCCTGTTTTGCTCTTTGGCTAAATGTTGCAGCATTGTAGTTTTGCCCACTTGCCGCGCCCCAGTCACCAGAACAGCCTTAAAAAAAGCGCTCATGTGAATAAATTTACGCTCTAAATGTCTGCATATATAGTCCATCGTACGCCTCAAATATTAGGATATAATAAAGTGAGTTTTATTATATCATATATTTTATCCTGCCGGGATCGTTCCGGTTATCAGAATGGGGCGATGGTTGTGGCTGTGGTAGGGGTTGAAAATTTTCAACCCCTACAAACGAAACCACTACAGATGTTGAAATTTCAAACAGTCGACCTGCCCTCTCTGTATCCTCTGTGTCTCTGTGAGCGACTGTTTTGGTTTTTACTGTCCACTAATCACAACCACTGTTTTGGCGATGATTATTGTGGATTACCGTTTCTTTCTCACAATGAACGGAATAAACGCAAACAGAATCAACAACGGAGACGCCGCGTTGCATCCTATAGTATCGTCGTCAAGCGGCGAGTAATAGCCTCTGAATTCAATTAGCAGGATTTGATCGACGCCTGCTGAACCTTCCTCTGTCAGATATACTTCGACTGACCCATTGGTCATGCTTAATCTGTTAAATTGCGCTATTAATTCATCTCCATTAATCTCTACAGAATAGCCGCGGTTAGCCACGTCAATGGGCGGGATGTAGCTAAATCCTGCTATTTTATATCCGTCAAGCATGCTGTTAGACAAAATAACGCCTTTTGTCTTAAACGGATTTGTCCATACAAGTTTGTTAACTTGAATTTGCGCGCCTTCCGGAGCTTTGCCGTCAACAAGGACATCTTCGGGATTTACAGGATCAAGCTCTTTTTGGAAAACCGAGCCAAAGCTTCCGTCTTTCATCTCGGCGAAAACCGTACTCCCATCAAGTCCTTTTGGAGCAACTATTTTAACAATGTTCCCATCAAGGACAAATTCAGGAAGTATCTTGACTGTCTGNCCGTTAGGAAGCATAAACGCCTCATTCAAAAGCACATTCGCCATATCTTTGTAAGCATCNGTGGAAAGCACAGGGAAGCTGGAATTTGCTGACGTAATCCGGGTCAAANTCGAGTCCAAGCTTATCCTTGATATCCTCTATTTCTTCCTGGGTAAACGCGTGAACTTTTTCCACCATCGTTAACATCAAAGGAAGATTCATATTAGCCGAATATGTTGTAATAGGATTATTTGTGCTGCTTACATATCTGTAGCATGGGTATTCCACATCAACCGATACGGGTAAAAATGTGTCGCGATACCACGCCGG
>WRNV01000181.1 GCA_009776445.1 Oscillospiraceae bacterium
TTTGTAGAGCTTGACTTCATTTCCGGCGAGAGCCGTTATAACATTAAGCGAACCATTAAGAAAACAGGACAAGACGTTTCCCTCATATTGCCCGATGGAAGTTCCATGAGCGGAGACCGCAACATCAAGCCAAAAATTATAGAAATAATAGGGCTTGACCGCGACCAATTCGCTCAAATCGTGATGATAGCGCAAAATGATTTTCTTCGTTTTTTGCAAAGCAATACCGATGAGCGGGTAAAAATACTACGCCGTATTTTTGGTACTGAAAGCCTGAGGCAGTTTCAAGAACGGCTAAAATCCCTTGTTAAGCGTGAAAGCGATAATCGCGCGTTGATTTTGCACGATTTTGAGCGGTTTGATGTCGATGTATATAGACGGGATGACATCTTTAAGCAATGGGAAGGTAAAATTATAACTGACAAGTTGGACATAACCGATATAAACAAACGGCTTCTTGTTTACGATAACCAAAAGCAAGAACTCGCCGCCGCCCTTGCTGTTGCTGAAGAATTATTAATGAAATTCTCCGACCTTTCGAAGTGCCGTCAATTATTGGGCGAGTTTAAGGCGAGAGCTGATGAGATTGACAAAGCAAAGATACGCGCCGCGCGTGGCGAAGTATCGTTATATAAAGTGAAACCTCTTTATGAGAACCTGCAAAAAGGAATAATAAACCATACTGCCGCGCAAACCGAGTTGAAAAACGCGCAGGAGCAAAAAACTGCAGCCGACACAGAGTTAGCGGAAGCTGATAAAAACATTGAAACACTGCCCTCGCTCGACGACGCGCAGACGGCCTACAACGCTTTGATGAAAGAATGGGAAGTCGCGACCCAAAAGCTAAAGCAGTTGCTGGCTTTAGAAGTAACACAAAAAGAAATTGACGACAAGTGTATTCTTTTATCCAAGAGAAAGGAAGAATTGATTGCCGTACAAGACGTGTTGAGCAAGCTGCCGCTTGTCAACGATCGTCGGGAAGAGCTTGATAAGATAAGCAAAGAGTTAAGAAGCAATGAAGAAAGGCTCGTCGCGTTATTGTCATTACAAAAGGATTTTGACGCTATTGTTCATAAGCAAGCAGAGCTTGAAAAGGAACAGTCTGAATTTGAGAAGCTCAATGCTCAATTTATGGATAACGATGAAAATTACCGCGTATTGGAAGAAGCGTTTCTTCGCGGTCAAGCAGGCGTTATCGCAAGCAGCTTGACAGACGGAGAACCCTGTCCGGTGTGCGGCTCTACCGAGCACCCCATCCCGGCAAGTATAACAGATGACGATGTTAGCGAAGCGAAACTGAAAAAAGCGAAAGAAGCGAAAGATAAAGCGGGGGAGAAGCGTGAAACCAAAGCATCGATCTGCGGAGCGTTGCAAACTGAAGTAGCGACGCTATCGAAACGCTTTGTAGCCGATGCGTCGATTTTGATTCTCGATATAACGATCCAAACAGCGACGGCGTCATTGCTTGAAAACATCAACAAAACACAATCGGCGATTAAAGCTGGCGGCGCTACGAAAACCAACGCCGAAAAATCATTAGCCGAATTAATAGACCGTTTCGAAAAGTCCACGAGTAGACGAGATGAGTTGACCCCGTCTATCGCATCTCTTCAGAGCGAAATAGATACGCTTTCCAAACGGTTCATAAGTGATTTTTCCGTATACATTCCAAGCGTAACATGGGAGTCGTCTAAATTAGAACTTAATGAATTGCGCTCACAAACGCAAAAAGTAACGGACGACTTAACAACGCAAAAAGCAACTGATAAAGAGGCGCTTGATTTACTAGCCTCCAGCTGGGATGCCGGATATAAACGTAAAGCAAACGCAGAATCCACCACGCAATCTGCCGCAACTCGAGTGAGTGAGCGTACAGTTAGTGAACAAAAACTGCTGAGACTGCGAAATGAGGCGCAAACAGAATATGAAGCCGCTTTGGCATACAATGAGATCTTAAGTGAAGCGGATTACAAAGCGGCGCTTATAACAGAAAATGAGCTCGCTACGCTTAAAAAACAAATTTCGGATTATGAGAAGGGCTACGAACAGCTAACGCGCGATATTGGACGACTGGAAAATGAAACTGCCAACAAGGAACCTCCTGACATCGAGCGCTTGCGAACCGAGTCGGAAATAGCAAACTCCGAATCAAAATTACTAGGCGAAAAGCGCGACGAGATTAACGGGCAGTTGCGCAAAACTGAAAATGCGTTGAAAGAGTTGCGCCATGTCGCCGCCGAGTTTGAAAAATCAGAAAAAACGTATGCCGCTGTTAAGCAATTAGCCGACACAGCAAACGGGAAGCTTGATTTTGAAACATATGCACAAATGGCATATTTCGAGCGCGTCCTGCGCGCGGCAAATCTACGGCTCCGAATAATGAGCCAAAACCGCTATACACTGCTGCGAAAGACGGAAAGCGACGACGGTCGCAAGCGTTCCGGGTTGGAAATGGAAGTAATGGACGCATATACCGGGAAAGCGCGTTCCGCCAACAGTTTATCGGGCGGCGAATCATTCATGGCGTCGCTTTCACTCGCGCTTGGATTATCTGATGTCGTTCAACAAAGCGCAGGCGGCATACGGCTTGACGCGATGTTTATCGACGAAGGTTTCGGAACTCTTGACGTCGATGTATTGGAGCTTGCTATTAGGACATTATCAGAGATGGCAGGCGTAAACCGAATAATCGGCATCATATCTCACGTCAGCGAGTTGCGCGAGCGGATCGATAGACAAATCCAAGTCGAAAAAACATTCGCCGGAAGCAAAATTTACGTGACGCCCTCTAAGGTGCGAAATAATGCGAAATAATACATTAATCGGTACCTTGGTATGATCTAGTTTACAATTATTTTGACATTCATCGCAGTTTCATGCTATTATATCGGCGTGGTTGCATAAAACCGCGCTAAAAAATAGGATGAAAGAGTGCGCGATAAAATGAAACGAAAGCTTGAAGAGTATTTATGCCAGTGGAGAGATTTAGGCGTTGAAAAAATGCCTTTGCTTCTTTACGGCGCGCGGCAAATTGGGAAAACATTCCTATTGCGGGAGTTTGGTGCCAATAATTACAAGAATACCGCATACTTGAATTTTGAAACCGAACCTGCATTATCACATATTTTCTCTGATAGCATCGACCCAAAAAAACTTTTGCCAAAAATCGAAAGATTCCTTAATACTCGAATATCGCCTAAGGATACGCTGATAATATTCGATGAGATACAGAGTTGCAACAGAGCGCTCACCTCCCTGAAATACTTCTGTGAGGAGGCTCCAGAATATGACCTGATCGGTGCGGGTTCTTTATTGGGAATTCATACATCATCTGAAAATTATTCGTTCCCAGTCGGGAAAGTCATTACGAAGATGATGTATCCGATGAGTTTTGAGGAGTTTTTATGGGCATCAGACTGGGCAGTGTTCGCCGACAGGATCAGGGAATGCTTTTTCAATGACACACCTATAGATCAAGCATTGCACGAAAGCTTGATGAACCTGTACAGAGAATACCTATTTGTTGGTGGAATGCCCCTAGCAGTCAATAATTATTTCAACAGCGACCGAATTATCAATTATACTGAGATTCAGAGAATAATCCTTGATACTTACGTGTCCGACATGACAAAATACGCAGACAGGGCGCAAAGCCTGAAAACAATTAGCACGTACGATTCCATCGTGCCGCAGCTTGCTAAGGATAACAGAAAATTTCAATATAAACACATCGCGAAAGGCGCCAGGGCAAGCCTTTTTGGAGAGTCCATAGATTGGCTCATAAGGGCTGGCGTGGTTCATAAATGCGCTCGAATATCATCCGGAGACATGCCCCCGGAGATTACCGTGGATCTTTCCGCTTTTAAGCTATATATGAGCGATATCGGCATCGCAAGCTTTAAGGCAGGCTTGACGAGGGAGAACCTGCGAATATTCGACAATACATTTATGGGTGGTATCACAGAGAATTATGTCGCGATCAGTCTCGCATGCACCGACCATGCTTTGTATTATTGGGAATCGGACTCAAAAGCGGAGGTGGATTTTGTGATAATGACAAGCGGCAAGCTGATTCCACTCGAAGTTAAGGCAAACGTACACAGCCGCTCATACAGCTTGAACTCGTACATGAAGAAATACGGTCCAGAATACGCAATCAGGGTGTCAGGCAAAAACTTCGGGTTCGAAAACGGCATCAAGTCAGTCCCTCTGTACGCTGCGTATTTGATACTTTAATGGCGTAATGCCACGATAAAAACAAGGGAATTCCAAATTATATATTGAACAAAGGAGCGTGCGATTTATGAAACTCGAAATGTTTATCAATTTTAACGGCAACTGCCGCGAAGCGGTAGAATTTTACGCAAAGGTGTTTCGGACGGAAGTGGGAAACATTATGACTTACGGCGACGCGCCGCCCGATCCCAATCACCCCACCTGTGAAGCTGACCGCGACAGAATCATGTATGCCGGAATACCTGTCGGGGGAATGGTTTTGATGTTTATGGACACGCCGTCCACTCACGCGACGACTATAGGCGATAACATCAACCCGACAATCAGCACCGACAGCAAGGATGAAGTTACGAGGCTGCTTAATGAACTCAGTGAGGGCGGAGAAGTGATCATGGAACTTCAGCAAACCTTTTTCAGCGAATGGTATGGAATGGTTAAGGATAAATTCGGCGTCTATTGGCAGATACTGCACTATAGTCCGCAGCAATAAGGAATACAGTTACCTGGGTATGCACTTGACGCCAACTGACCCAAACCCACTTCAGACAACTAAGCGATAAGGGGGTATCGACTTCGCTTCGACTGCGTACAGCGTTCGT
>WRNV01000182.1 GCA_009776445.1 Oscillospiraceae bacterium
TTGACGAAATTCAAAAAGGCAAGGTTTTGAGGAAACTTGGGGAAAATGAACGGCGTAGGCGAAAAGAGAGCAAGGAGCGGAAAAAATGAACATCATATTCGCAAAGACAAACTCGCATTGGGCGAGNTACAGCGAATACGAATACAGGTGCGGAGAGGACGGCGAGCTATACCTAATGCCCACGCCCACTGCGANGCCCTCTGTTTATGACCCGATGAAAGACCCGGAGCCGCTTGTGGTGGACGCGCTGAACGTGGGGCGGCTCGCCATGAAGCGCGGAGACGAAAAGCCAATACGGGACGCAGTATTGGAATTTGTAGCGAAATACGGCTTGCTCGGGTTCATGCCCGCACTGCCGACTACACCGGATTTTGTGAATTACGATGCGGTTTACCTGCCGAAGAACCATTTTATTAGAGAAGAAACGCTGACCACCCAAAAGTACATAGCCTATTTCTTTCCATTTCACAAGCCAGATATATATAATGACAAGCAGCACGCCCGCTGGAATGTCAGCACAGACGACCATAGCCGCGAGGTCGTCGCGCTTACCGCGACCTTTATTCACGAACCATGGGCGGTGGGAATGAGCCTGCTACCCATATATGCCGAACGGTTCGATTGGCTTGTGACGCAGTTCAGGGATTGGGCGGCAAGGCTTGTGTCTACTTTCCTGTTTTACGAGTACAAGGACGAGATTGACCAAGCGACCCTTGACATCTATAGGCAGGGCGTGTCAGCGTTCGGGGATAAAGCACCGACATACAATATCAGACTGTACGATGATATGCCGAAAATCGTATGGAATTTCCACTCGCTTATGCTGACGGTGCAAACTCTGTTCGGTTTCGCACTGACGGACGAAAAACGCCCTGTGCGCATATGCAAGCATTGCAATCAGGCGTTTATAACTGGGCATCCCAACGCTACGTTTTGCAACCCGAAATGTAAAAATCAGTACAATGTTTACAAAGGGCGGCATAAAAAGTAATTGCCAATTTCAAAGGAGAATCACATGGATAATTTGAAACAAGACCTTATGGTGTATCAAGAGGATGTTCAGAGAATAAAGAACGCAATATTGCAGAGCCGGTATCGGGTTGCTGTCAATGCTAATGCGGAAATGCTGAGCCTGTATTATGGTATCGGCGGATATGTCTCTGCAAATACGCGAACCGGTAAATGGGGTACCGGAGCAATTGAAACCATCTCTGACCATCTTCAAGGAGAGTTGCCGGGTCTACGGGGCTTCTCGCCTTCAAATATGAAGAACATGAGAATCTTTTTTGAAAAATGGGTTTCTGAACTGGAACCAAATCGGCAGTTTCCGACTGCCGATTTGAGTGCTGATATTGAGACTCCCCTAATTCGGCAGTTGGCAACTGCCGAATTGAGAGAAGTGGAAATAATGGCGTTTAGCAGGGTGGGCTTTACTCACCATAGAGAAATACTAAGAAAATGCAAATCTCCGGATGAGGCGTGGTACTATATACTGCGTTGTGCTGATGAATTCTGGAGCGTTGAGAATCTAAAAAACCATCTACGCGCCAATGAGTATGCGGCTTATGGCAGTCTTCCCAATAATTTCATGCTTACGATTCCGGATGACAAAACGGGTGCTATTGCCACACGCTCTTTTCGTGATGAATACCTATTGGACTATATCGACATCAAAGAAGCTGATGACTACGATGAGCGCGAAGTAGGAAAAGCTATAGTTGCGAAAATTACGAAGTTCATAATGACTATGGGCGAAGGCTTTTGTTTTATTAAAGATGAATATCGGATTCTTGTGGACGAGGAAGAGTTTTTTGTCGATCTGCTTTTCTTTGAGAGGAATTTGCAATGCCTTGTCGCCATTGAACTGAAAAAGGACAAGTTCCGCCCGGCGGATTTGGGACAGCTTTCATTTTACTTATCGGCTTTGGACAAATATGTGAAAAAGCCTAACGAGAACAGGAGTGTCGGAATACTTCTCTGCCAGGAAATGAGCAAAACAGTTGTGGAACTGGCTGTGCAAGACTATGATAAACCAATGGGCGTCGCGACATACCGGCTGGGAACCGGGATTCCAGAGCCGTATGTTTCTTTGGTTCCGCTAATTGATGGTGTTCAACAGATTCTGCTAGAAAATGGTGATGGTGCGTGAGTTAACGAGATTTCAGTATTTATGTAGGACGTTATAAAGAATTTAAGTCGTGATTTGAAGGAAGGCTTATGCTAAAGAAAATTGCTTTGTGTATTGGGAATGATGATTATCAATTTTCCTGTCTCGGTAAACTACAATGTGCAGTTAAAGATTCAAGGAGCATGGCACTAAAACTGCGCACGCTTGGCTTTGACGTAGTTGAGTTTTCTAATCTCAAAAGAGTGGAAATGCATCAAGCAATTGAGGATTTTGAAAAAAGGCTTGATGCTTATGACGTAGGAATGTTTTACTATGCTGGTCACGGATTTGAAAGCAAGGGGAATAACCTACTAATGCCCATAGATACTAACGGAACGGATGAAGGTTATAGCGATTATATGGCATTAAAACTAGAATTTGTAATTAATGCATTAGAGGGTAATAATATCGCGAACAATCTTAGGACAAAAATCATTATCTTAGATGCTTGTAGGCAAAAGCCAAGCGGTCGGGGCGCGGTATATACTGGATTTGCGTCAATATTTTCACCAAAAGGGTCGATCATTGCATTTTCTACATCACCTGGACAGTTTGCCCATGAACGTGATGGTCACGGCCTATATACAAAAGCGCTTCTTAGTCACATTGATATTCCACGAGTTCCTATTGAAAATATGTTCAAGCATGTTCGAGAAACGCTTGATGCTGAGACAAACGGGCATCAGATTTCATGGGAACACACATCGTTAATGGGCAATTTTTACTTTAATGAGGATAGGATTGATTCTGGTATTGTATATTCTAATGAGGCATTTGCAGATAGGCATTATCGCTTGAGTCCAAACCATCCAATTAGTGGGGTTATTACGGACCTGAAAAGCCTCAACTGGTATATTCAAAACCCTGCCATATCTAAGATTACTAAAATGGACTTTCAAAATGTAAGCGCTAATGATTTATTCGTTCTTGGTCGTAATATATATCAGGCCTCTACAGGAGATGGATGGGGAGCTCTGCGTTTTATTAATGATTTTGATAATATAGCAATATCAAATGGCGCAAAAACTCATATTCTTAACGGAATGGCATATGAGATATATTTTAATAGTGACGGAATCCTGAGGGTAAAATTTAAGTCAGAGCGTTATGTAAGTATCTTAAGATTACTTGAAATGGAAACCTATCAGGCGAGCAAACTGTTTATTTCTGAAAAACTGGGCGCAATTGCAGATAGGGTCTTATATATTCCGGGATCCGAGGATAGAGTCAACATTAATATCAAATGCAGTCAAGAAGATGCAAACGGTTTATCAGAAGTATATTCTATTCATATCAACGGAATTAAAGTGTTCGATGCGTTGAATGATGATTATTACACGATTCCCGTAAATCAAGATCGCTTGAGAAAGACAATAGCAGAGGCAATTGTAGCACCACTCGACATGATAGTCATAAAGTACAGCATTAGACCCAGTGCTGACACGAAGTTTGCTGTACCATATGATTTACGCTTGAACTACAACTCATAACTCTAGGCGCGTTGATCTTGAAGCCATTATCGGCATATCGGCACCAACCACATGTAAATACGAGCGGTGGTCACGGAGCCGGAAAAGACCCCGCAACCACGCCGCATAAACAATTTTGCACCACCTCCGTTCACTCACGAAGTGGCGCAAAGCCTTACTACAAGCGGATTGGCCGTGTTCGTGATATTGAGGGATGAGTTTCCCTCTTTATCACAATAACACTATCGAAGGTCAATTGCGCGAGTGCAAAGAATTTGCCGAGCGCCACAACATGACAGTAATCTCCCATTACATAGACCGCGCCCAGTCAGCGCGAACCGATGATAGACCCCAATTCCAGCAGATGATTCGGGACAGCTCCAAGAAGCAATTTGATGTTGCTCTGGTCTGGAAATTAGATCGCTTTGCCAGAAACCGGACGGATTCAGCCACTTATCGCGCAATCCTAAAACGTAACGGCGTGAGTGTTGTGTCTGCCATGGAAAACATATCCGAAGGTCCGGAGGGAATTATCTTAGAGGCTATTTTAGAGGGAATGGCCGAATATTTCAGCGCGGAACTGAGCGTCAAGGTGAAACGCGGACAAAAAGAAAACGCTTTGAAGTGCAAAGCAAACGGTGGCATGATTCCTTTCGGGTACACGATAAATTCGGAACGTTACTACGAAATCGACCCGCTGACCGCGCCGATAGTATTGGAAATATTCACGCGCTATGCCGACGGTCAAACTGTGAAAGAAATCAGCGCAGACTTAAATAATCGCGGCGTTTTCGCCAACACAAAATACAAATACACCAACAAGGCGAGTATGCACAACTTGCTTAAAAACCGCCGCTATATCGGCGAGTACCGTTACGGCGATACGATTGTTCCCGGCGGCATGGCAGCTATCGTTCCGCAGGGAATTTTTGACCGTGTTCAGGAGCGGATGGAGAAGAACAAACACAAGCCCGCGGCGATGAAAGCCGACGAAGAATACATCCTGACCACGAAACTCTATTGCGGTCTGGATGGCGCGATGATGGTGGGTGTCGGCGGCACGAGCAAAACGGGCAAGGTTCATCATTATTACAAATGCGGCAATGTCATATACAAGAAGTCCTGCACCAAGAAGACGGTCAAAAAGGAGTGGATAGAGCGCCATGT
>WRNV01000183.1 GCA_009776445.1 Oscillospiraceae bacterium
GATGATATCCCCGGCTCTTATCGCTGCGCCGGAAGGAGAGGTGACGATCGTCGCCTGCATCTCCGGACCGGTGTCAGTGGAGTTTTTCATCCAGTCCGTAACATCCCATCTGTTTGTGCCCAATGGCGTGTATTCGGCTACCTTACGCGCTGCCGGTATGATCCTGTTGAAATCCAAACGGGTGTTGTTAGCGTCATAGGCGCTGAAGCGGAACCATTTAATACCGCCTGCGTCACGGGCGACCTTCTGGTTATCGCCGGACTCGGGGCGGATGCTGACGATACCGGTGCTGCCAAAAGGAAGCACGACCCTGTCTCTGTAGTTCGTTGTATTATAGTCTCCGGATGCATACGTATAGAACTCACCAACAGTGTAGGGATTGATGCCGCTCACGGTCGCCGTAACGGTGATGCTGTCCGCCCTGCTGGAGTACACCTTGGTTTCCGCACGACCGGAGACATTGGTGGTAACCGAAGTGGCGGTCAGCGTCGCGCCGGTGCCGCTGAGAACCGAGAAGTTCACTTGGGCGCCGCTGACGGGGAGGCCGCCGCCGTCACGTAGTGTGGTGATATAAGCCGTTACCGTATAGGTGTCTACGTTATTGGCATAAACCGAACCGGTTCCGCCACCCGTTCTTACAGCGCTCAACAGCAGGCCGTTGGCCTTAGGCGCGGAAAATTCAGCCGGGAATGTCCTGGTGCCAATAATGTTGCTAAGACCGTTGGTCGGTGTCGTACCCCTGGCATAAGTCGCTGTATCATCCGCGTCCCTGCCAAAGACGATCTGGGAGGTGCCTGTTGCGGTAGAAACTACTTTAATGGTCGCAGTGGCGACCGTGGTGCTTCCGCCAACTAAGCGGAGCATGTCGCCGAAAGTGATTTCCATAGCATGTAGATTGCTCGTTTGCTGCATATTGGCGAGAACGCCGGGTGTGCCGCCGAAAGGAACCCAGTCTCCCGCGGCATCTTTATAATAGAAGTAGTCTACGGAGAACCTTCTGGAGGCGACGTAAATCGTATCGCCCGCGGCAAAAGCCGTACTGGAAATAATGGTCAGGTTGAATTCGGCGCCGTCGTTATTACCGTTGATGTCGCCGATGGACTGGGCGGATACGGAGCCGTCCGGGCCCTCCACGACAGATCCATAGGTGTTAATATTCAAGTTTGTGCCTGCCGTAACACCGCCGCCAAAGGCCATCGCGGGCATCAAACTCAATATCATCACCGCTGAAACAATTAAAGCTAAGACTTTCTTGGTTTTCAAGAATTTTCCCTCCTTAATATAGGGTGTGTTTTCTTTGCTTTTGGCTGTGATCCCCAGCCCGGGCGGCTCCCGTCGATCCATGCCGACATGACAACAAACGGCCCGGAGCCCCGGCTACCGTTCTGCTTACTTTGCTTCTGAGTGGCATTATCACTCCTTTCAGAAAGTATTCAATGTGTTAAAAACTAAAAAGCTAAAATACAAGTTGGTAAATATTAGGTCTTTGCCAGACCCTACGTGTATTATAAGCATAAGACCTATATCGGTCAATATGTGTACCCTATGAATCGGTGAACAAAGTGTAAACCTTTTGTTGCTGTAAAACAAAAAATGGCTCATATTCGCGGTTCTTCAAGCGGTAGTGTCTACATAAAATGTAGAACACCAGATAGAAAGAAGTCATTCCCCGGGCGCCGGTTTCACGACCCAACTACCGCTGCTTCGGGAGCCTTCGCGTGACAGCAGCCCCTTTTCCCTCAGGGATCTGACAATGGATTGCGCTGTCCGTTTCGATTTACCAATCTCGCCCGCAATGCTTTCATGACTGGCTGCAGGATTCTTATTCAAAAACTCCAGAATACGAATTTCATCCGCTGTACAATTTATCCCGCAATACGAACCGCAATTCTTGCGGTTTGCGGTTTGCGGTTTGCGGTTTGCGGTTTGCGGTTTGCTTGTTTTCGCGTCAAAGGAATAGGTATCGTCAAGCGGCATAATAATCTTAAACACATCTCCGTCAATCAATTGCGGATCCTTCCCTGAATAAAGCTTACTGTATCGATACAGATTCCTCACACCGGAACCGAGTTCGTCAGCGAGCCAGATGTTACGAAAGAAAGACGCGATAAGCGGATTCTTCGGGTTTGGCCTAAAGTTGTCCGGTGTTATCCTTTCACCCGTTTCGGAGCGGTTGGCATTCGCTGTATACATTCGATCTTTCTCAATAACAAACTGCGCGATATAGGAACTGGTGAATTCCCTATGGATCAGACAGTTGACCAGCATCTCGCGGGAGATGACGCCGCTGAGACTGAGCCGCTTATCGTCTTCGAGATAAAATTTGTCCAGCAAGTGCTTTTTGGCAAAGCCCATCAGCAGATTATAGCTGTCGATCAGGTTTGTCTCTACGATCAGCCTGTCATCGTAGCGATCCACGTTCACCTTGCGGAGCAAGGCGTCGGTACGGTAAGCAGGGGAAACATTCTTTATCACATCGTCACGCCCGAGCAACATCACTGCCGCAAGGTTATATCCTCTATCGCCGGTCGCCTTGTCCTCNCCGATCAAGCCCGCGCTTTGCAGCAGTTCCGAATCGCTCATCGTTTCCCACGGATGATTGTTATCCCGGTTTAGCGCCATTCTGCGGATATGCGGCAGAAGNTCNAANCGCAGGTCCTCATCCCGTATATAAGGGTACACCTTCTTCTCCGTGAAGATGCTTTGCTTGCGGATGTACATCTGCGCNATCTGCCCGGTCGCCGTGACTTTAACATCTGCATCTTCNACGCGGTCATAGATTACCTTTTTGAAGCTATGAACTTCCGAACTCGGCGGAACGTGGATACGCACGATCTTCCTGTCCTTGTAGTCCAAGACCTCCGGTGCGAGGTAAACTGTTGGCGTAAAGATATCCGGGTTGCTCACCATTGAGATAAAATTCTTTATGATATCAGNCACNGCATTTTCAGGCACCCCGACAATGTCGCCGTTATCCTCCACGCCAAGATAGATGTCTCCGCCGAAACGGTTCATAAATGCGCAGACCGTTTCGTAAGTGTCCGATTCAATNTTTCCGCCGCANCGTTTGAACTCTACGGCAACGGTTTCGCCAACCGCGATGGTGATTTCAAGATTTCGACTATCCATCAGCTTCTTGCCTCCGTATATTTTGTTTGAAGCAGTTCCTGGAATTGCGGCCATTTTCCTGACAACCCTGCAAAGTATACTGTCGATCTCCATTCCGGCTGTATCCCCTCAAAAACAGCCCTGGAAATCTTGTTTCGTTTTCTGAGTTCCTGAATAGCCATATCTTGCGCTCGCTTGATGGGAATCCGCATAAATTGTTCGAGGCAAGCGCGGTAGTGGAACACCGGCGCAACCTGCGGCAGCTCTCTAAATGCCTTTAATACTACGCTTTCGTACTCGCGTTTGTGTAAAATCTGGAATAGGCAACGATGATCCAGGTAGTCGTCAAAATGCTTCGGTTCCCGTCCGCGTACCCAATTGATTGTGTTTCGTTCAGTAAGTTCATATATCCCGACGGCTTCGCCCATATCGCCGAAGCCCGTAAGCATACGTTCCAACTTGTCGTGTTCTTCCGCATCCGCCAAAACCGCAACCATACTGAATGCTTTATAGTAATCCCTTATTTGGTCGAACAATCTATCATAGTTATCCAGATCAGACTTTATCTCGTACACCAGCCCCTCGCCGTTTAGCAGGACAAAATCCGCAATGTGCTGGCCGATTCGCACTTGCGATAGGGCGGTCGTGGTATTGACATTGTGTTTATTACCGCAGAGCAACCGATTGAGCAGCGTGTTCATGTAGTAGTACTCGTTACGATGCTCTCCGCCAAGGCATTGATAGATCTCGCTTATGATCTGTCCATGCGTCTTGCTTTCGGGGTCGCTGACATACCTGCGGACAACATTGTTGTACACATCGCTGGAACCGCGCGTAATGAGGTCCGTCATAACGCCGCGTGTAAACACGCGGTTGATTGCTCTGCTATTGTCAGCCACTGTCGCGCTCCTCCCTGTCGATAATGGCATTTTACCACAAGTTTCGCAGTTTCGAGCAATTGTTCCGATTGATGCCGCAGGACAAAGGAATGCTGTATATCGTTCGCTATTCTACCTAAATAATATCCGAAAAAAACGGGACATCAATGTTTAACAATTCCTTTGGCTCAATTTTTTGCAGACCGCCTCCGTAGACGCGCCCCTCATCAAGCAGACTATCTGTTGTCCTATCGTTAAGCATTTCCCAAACCGTCCGTTTTAGTGAGGGAACAGCTCTAAAGCGCTCCGTGAGATTCTTTAGAGGGTATAGCGCAAGGTACGAATTGGTTACCGTCGCATTAGAATTATTCAGTATGAAACGAAAAGCGTTGTTCCGCTCGCCGTTTGCTCTGCCCATATAGGTACAAATAAGGATAGGCGCTTCCCGTTGTTCCTGGAAATACCAACATTTACGTGTTTTGCATAAATAACCGTTTGCAACGCTCTCTCTTCCGCTTTCAAGATACTGCCATAACCGCGGATAGTCCTCTCTAACAGCATCTTCGCTCAATCGACAGTCGAGCAAGAATAATTTTTGTGACAGAATTGGATTTCCAAATTCGTCCGCTTCAATCTCTGTTTCCTTTACATATCTTGCACTTGGCAGTATAGGGCGGAAAAACTCAAACGGTAAGCCCAACCCCCTTATTTTGGATTCTTCTAGAATAAAGAAGTCGTTACTGCCGGTAGCAATGCCGCGCTTGACATTGAAGTAGTCTTTCAATTTCGGTGTTTCCTGCCTTGCTATTCTTTGTG
>WRNV01000184.1 GCA_009776445.1 Oscillospiraceae bacterium
CTCGACGTCGTTTTTCAGCCCAGAAAACATGTGGTAGGATATTTCTGAGTTGTTGATAGTAAGGGCGCTAAGAGGTATGACTCTCTCGACCGCAGTTGTAATGTCCGCTGTTTCATAGTATTTCACCTTGTAGCTATCCACACCGCCCGCGCCTACGTTATGCCATAACAAGTACAATACGCTGTCAGCTTTTTCCATGCTTACTATGGGTGCCGATGGAACAATTGGCGTCCACTGCGCGTACAGCTCAAGATTGCTGTTTATTGTGATTTCCTCGCCAGGGGCATAGTCGTCTCCGTTACCGTCAGCCGCTGTGTTCCAGCCGCTAAACGCATACCCAGTTGGCGGCGTGAAACTGTTGCCCGCCACCTCGTACCTTTCATCTTTAAATACTTCTACTTCTTTGTTTGCGCTTGTACCACTATTTGCGTAGTACGTCAATAAATATTTTACCGGCCTACGAATTACCGTTATGTCATAACAAATTGCTATATATCCGTCCGAGTTCAGTATCACAATATATACATGATTATCTCCAATCTCCAGTTCAACACTTTCGGTAAAATATTGGAAGTCCCCACTTGTGAATATATATCCTACCCCGCTTGTGGAGGATCTGACAATATCATTGCGGGCAATATCAGTCTTGCTCACTGATACATAAATCGTCGCCTTATACGGGTCTGCAAACGTACCGTCGCCATACATTGGGTGAATCTCTTCCCCTGCAAGGCTCTCCATGTATACAACGTCTGAACTTGGAGGCCCATGCACTATAACATAATAATATTTCGATTGCGTATCGCCATTCCAAAGTACTTGTACAAATTTCACCCATAAGGTGATTTCAGCCTCAGGAGCAACTGGATATTCTGTTCCTGTCAGTAAATACTGTTCCTTATAACTTGGGTCAGTGTAAACATATTTCTGCGTGTCTGCTATTATTGGTCTCATTGTATTAAAAATGTATGCGGTCTGATCGCGTTGTATCCAGCAAGTATCTTGTATCGGGTCATTTGGATCATTTAGGTCCATATTAATCGGATCGTAACCCATAGCCCAGAAGCGTATCGGGGCTACTAGCGACATCAACATAACAAATGTCATTATTACTACGGCACATCTCTTGACAGATTCGTTTTTCATTTATTTCATCTCCTAAAAACATCGTTATATCTATATTTGGCGCTCAACGCAAATACCTGTTCATTTTGCTTATTAGCTCATCCAGGTCCAAGGGCTTGCCTATGTGGTCGTTCATGCCTGCCTTGATGCAGTTTTCTACATCTTCCTTGAAAACATTTGCCGTCATGGCGATTATAGGTATGCTTTTTGCGCTTGGGCAGTCGAGTGCCCGGATTTGTCTTGTCGCTTCATACCCATCTACCATGGGCATTTGGAGATCCATGAAAATCATATCGTATTTTTCCGGCGCCTCGCGAAATGCCTTAACAGCTTCCATACCGTTTTCCGCGCAATCAATCTCCAGAAGCGTAGGCTGCAGCAACGCCAGCACGACCTCGCAGTTGATGTCCACGTCCTCAGCCAGGAGTATTCGCCGCCCTGCGAATAGACCGTCGATATCCGGCTGCCGTTTTTCGAGCGCTTTCCGGTTCATTCCGATGTATTCGTTTATGGAATCGACTATATCTGACGGAAAAAGCGGTTTGGACAGGAACTTATTGACGCCCGCTTCTTTCGCCACTTTTTCGATGGTACTCCATTCCACCGCTGATATCATGACTATCGACAACTTGCCAGGCGCGGGTACGGTTTCTTTAAGTTGGCCGACTAGATCTATACCGTTGATTTCCGGCATTTTCCAGTCCACGAAATATATATCATACGAACCGTTGATTTCGACGAGTTTCAGCGCTTCTTTCCCGCTTCCGGCAATGTCGCATTTAATGCCCAGCTTTTGGGTCATTACCTCGATATGAGCTAAAACGTCCGGGTCGTCATCCACGGCAAGGATACGGATGTCATTCCATTCGGTTTCAGTTGGCGTGTAATTCTGGCCACTATCGGCGGCGCGTTTCGCGTGGATCGTGAACACGAAGGTGGAACCCACGCCAGGTTCGGATTCGACCCAGATGTTGCCTCCCATTGATTCCACGATCCTTTTTGATATCGTCAGCCCCAGGCCCGTGCCGCCAAACTGCCGGGTAGTATTGGTCTCGGCTTGCTGGAACGCTTCGAACAACCGTGTTTGCTGCTCGTGACTTATACCTATCCCTGTATCTTCGACTTTTACTTGTATTTCGCAGACATCGTCTTTTTCACCGAGGAATCTCGTGTCAAGACTGATGGAGCCTTCATTTGGCGTGAACTTGACCGCGTTACTCAGTAGATTCGCGATTACTTGGGCAATACGCTGATCATCCCCTATCAGAACCGTAGGAATGGCGTCGTCTATGTGGAACGAGAATTTCTGAAGCTTCTCGTCCATGCGCAGATTTATGACGTTCACGACCCTGTGTAGCATATTCTCAAAATTGAACTCTGTAGGCGAAAGTGTGAACTTCCCGGCTTCGATTTTTGACATGTCGAGGATGTCGTTGATGATGCCCAAAAGGTGTTTTGATGCGTCTTCGATTTTAGAAAAGCAGTAGCGTATCCTTTCAATATCAGTTGCCACCTTGCCGATAGACGCCATTCCGATGATCGTGTTCATCGGAGTGCGTATTTCATGGCTCATATTTGCGAGGAAATCGCTTTTTGCCCGGCTTGCTGTTTCTGCTTTTACTTTCAGATCGAGGAGCTCGTCGTTTTGTTTGTTTATCTCGCTGATCATCTCCTTGTAGTTACTGACGTCTGTCAGGAGTAAGATAAATCCAGTTCTTTTCTTCCCTTCGAAGACCGCGCGTCTAGTTAAATTGTATGTCCTCGTCATCCCGTCAGGAAATGCGATCGCACATTCGCCATCGACATCCTGGGAGTTTTTTAGGTTTTTGATCATGCTGACCGACTTTTCATCCGCTACAATGCTGGTGAAATAGTTGCAAAATGCGTCCGTTTTAGTGCGTCCGACAGTAACGGGAAAATCTCGGAACACTTCTTGCGCGCGCTCGTTGATGTCGGTAATTACGTTTTTATCGTTGCATATCACGATCAGTTCGTCAAGCGAATCCATCGTGCTTGAAAAAAGTGAGGTTTTAACATTGAAGAGTTTAGAACGGTACGCGACATATTCGAAAAGGAAAAACATGAAGAAAAATCCAATGGGGCTAATATCGTGCTCAATCGGCAAAACATTAAGGCTGTAAAGTGTATTTATCGCATAAGGTATGATCATTCCAACCCCGGTCAGAATCATCAGCGGGTTCTTCCTGGCGTTAATGATAATAAAACGCAGCAAAAACACAAAGGCGATAATGATCAGCAGCGCGCCCAGCGCCATGTGTATCCAAAATATCGGCGCGCGCGTTGGTATGGGATTTTCATAGGAGCTGAAATACCAATAATGCAGAGGATTTGTAAGCATACAAACAATGTCGACGGAGGCTAAAGCGATGAACAAATTGCGCGACCACGCCTGTTTGCACAATGAGGAACCGACAAAGTTTAAAATAAACCAGGTTACGCCGAACGGTATAATGCAGACGGCCACCATCCTAAGCGAGTAAATATAAGGGAAATATTCATCGCTGCATACCATTGTGATGGCGTTTAGTAACATCCAGGCGAAAACTTCTATCCCCAGCATAAAAAACCCGCGGATCCTGCGATTGCGTGTATCTCCAAACCAGAACAACGCTAGGATATAGGCAATGAGGCAGGACATAATAAGCGACACGATAAAGAGACTCAATACCCCAGCCATTTAGAGATTACCCCCTTTCAAGGGTTGATAATCCAGTAGAAAATTGGAATTTTGTAAATTACGTACATATTACAGCAGAATTATCCAAATAACAATAGTCAATATATTAACTGCACTGACTTTCTTCGACTTTCTACGAGCCTGTGCAGATACCCTATCTCTTTTGTCGTCTTAATGACGGCAGCCCTGCCGCTAGCGCAACAGGGCTGCAATATTGCTTAGGCTTTTCTTGCGGAGTCTATCGATTGCGATAACTTCCGAATTATCAACGCGTTTGCTACTATTTCTTCCAGCGTGCGCTTACCGCTACAGTACCGGAACTGACGCTCACGGTTGCGCGTACATTGTCAAACTGCCGCAGACATCGCAATAACGCGCGTCGTCGGGATAAATGAATTTCGTTTTGAACCAATCGCATTCTGGGTTCGAACAAGTATTCTGGTGCGGCGCGCTTTCAGCATTTGGCAAGCTCGCGCCGCATTTCAGGCAAAACCTTGATTCCGTCCTATAGGATTCCGCCCCGCAATTTGAACATGTTTTCATTTGTTAATCCGCCTCCTCAACTAACACTGACATTGACACTAACACTACCCTACCTGCGGTTTGAGATCCTTACTTCCGCGCGTTGCTTTAAAAGTGAGTGTTTTTCACGCGGGTATATCTGGTCTTTATAAACCATACTATATCACCATCACCGCAATCAGCTTCCTTTTATTGTGCCAGCATGTTGGTCAATGCCAGCAGCGAATCGAGAGAAATCCAGGTTTCGGACGCTGTTGTCTCATTATAGCCGCTTCGCATAAATATTTCAAGTCTTAGCACAGTGAAGGTGTAAATGTTCACACTTTTGGTTACTGTTCATGGGCAACAGAGCATTGCGGTGTCGGCATCGGTCGACATCCTGCCCCATCGACACTTGAAGAAACCCTAGGCTTTCACTCCCCGCCCTCC
>WRNV01000185.1 GCA_009776445.1 Oscillospiraceae bacterium
AATGGCCGGCGGCATCATATTGATTTTGATTGGATTGAAGATAATCCTTGAGCACTTGAACAATGTTAGCTTTTGATATAGGGTAAACCACGATAGAAACGTCGCAGAGCAATCTAGGCGACACGGACTTATCAACGAAACGACGAAATAAAATAAAGCAAAGAAAAAACATAGCCGCGTCTACGTATGCCCATGTGGTGCAAGCCCTGTGAATATATAGAAAAAGGAGTCTCCCGCCAACGTAAACGCAAGCGGGCAAAACAGTGTGTAAAGAAGAAGAAAGGTCAGTAACAAACATCGACAACGCCCAACTGCCTTTTATGTTGCAAGTATTGGATACGCGCCCAGTCCATGTCATCCGGATTATTAGCTTTGATGATATTGGCATAAGCGTCACGGAACGCGATTTTCACTGGCATTGGAAGAAAGTCTGTAAATGTGAGGTTTTTATAGTTCCGCTGAAACATTACACAATCATACCGCTATGAGCAATAAATATTGATTGCATCACGCAGGAACTCGGTACAGCCGGGGGCGAGTTTGTCGTAGTTTGCGCGGAATCTCTCATCTGTGACGTACATTTCGCCCAATCCCATGTGGTATTCCTTGCTGTACTTGGGGTAAAAGACGCACAGCCATTGCCTGTGCAAATCGCAGGCTTTCTGTGCCAGTTCCCCGGCAGGGTCGCCACCGTCAAAAGCGGATTTCAACATGGTTTCCATTTCAGTGCGAAGCCTCTCCCCCTTGTCATACTGCTCTTGCGTCAAGCCTTTTAGTTTCGCATTGGACTCATCAACGGCAGTATCGCCGTATTTTTCTCGTATTTCCGCACCGTACTTGCGCTCATTTTCATCAATGAGGGATTGCTTCAAGCCCTCAAATTTCTCTTGGTCTGACATTGTAGTTACCCCTTTCATGGCGGCTATTGACTTTGTGACGTTGTTAATCAGCGTGTCAATCCGCTCCCGTTTAATGTGAAGTTGCGCCAAATGGCTCAAAAACGCTTGTTCCTTGTCATAATCGGGTGCTGACATGAGCTTCTTAATTTCTTCCAATGGGAAGCTCAACTCCCTGTAAAAGAGAATCTGCTGCAAGGTGTCGAGTTCGTCTTGCCCGTATATGCGATAGCCCGATGAAGCAACCCGAACGGGCTTTAGTAAGCCTATTTCGTCGTACCATCGCAATGTACGGGCGCTGACTCCCGACATTTTCGCGAGTTTGTTTGCGGAATACTCCATCGTATCTTCACCTCACACAAACAGTATAACTCCGTTGAAATCTGCGCTCATTCGGTCATGACCAAGTAAACTTGGTCACGACACTCATTACGCTTGATTATAAACTATTACGTTACGTCAATGTCAACACAATTTTGAAAAATATATTTTTGGAGGAACCAAAATGCAGCTTGTTATATGCGAAAAGCCCTCACAGCCGCAGGGCTACGTGCTTCCTCAACCCCTCTCAATAAAATCATTTAAAATTATGAAAAAGCTATTGAACTATTACGCTACAATATGCTATAATATGAAGCGTATTTGTTCAACAAGGCGGTGATTATTCTGAACGGACACGATGCAATACAATCAATGCTTGGCGAAAACAACGGCTTTGTCACTGCCACGCAAGTGACGGCGGCGGGGATTCAGCGGAGGATGCTTGGCGAGCTTGTCGCAGCGAATCGCCTATACCGCGTGGCGCGCGGCATATACGCCTTGCCGGAAGTGTGGGAGGACGAGATGTACTTCCTGCAATACCAGTTCGCGAAAGGTATATTCTCCAACGAAACGGCTTTGTACCTGCACGGTCTTTCCGACAGGACGCCGATAAGCTACACGCTGACGTTCCCGCATGGCTACAACGCGTCGGGTCTGAAAAAGCACAACACGAAAGCGCGGTTCGTAACTCCGGAAATATACGATTTAGGAATTATCGAACTCAACTCGCCCGCAGGGAATCTCATTCGCGTATACGACGTTGAAAGGACGCTGTGCGACATTGTAAAAGGCAACAACTCCTGCGACATCCAGCTTGTGAATCAGGCGATGAAAGCCTATGCCGTATTCAAAGAGAAAGATATGGCAAAACTGATCGGATTCGCAGAGCGGCTGCGCGTCAAGCCGAAAATACTCAGATATATGGAGGTTCTGCTGTGATTACGAAAAACCCTATGCAGTTGAAAGCGTTCATCAAGAAGAAATCTCAGGAGAATCGCATTTCCGCGCAGCTTGTCATGCAGAACTACATGATGGAACGGATTCTTGAACGCATATCCATCTCAACGTACAAGCAAAACTTCATACTAAAGGGCGGTTTTCTGATAGCGGCTATCGTCGGGCTTGACACAAGGGCGACGATGGACTTGGATACTACCGTCAAAGGCTTGCCGCTGACTCACGAATCGCTCCGCGACGTATTCGAGGAAATCTGCGCCATAAGCGTGGAGGATGACGTTTCTTTCTCACGGTATCAAAAGGACTTTGACTATGCGAAAGACATTACGTTCGATGATGCTTGCGGGTCAGTCCAGCGGATCATGAACGAAATAACGGGAGGCTAACAGATAATGGCATACAGCGATGAATTGTGGAAGGAAGCAAAACGCAAATGCCGATTGAACACCGAGGATATTGCGCTTGCGAAGCGGCTTGGGCTTAACCCCCGGAGCCTTATTAAGAACATACCGAACAAGAGCCAGCCGTGGAAAGCCCCGGTCAGCGTATGGCTTCATGAGATTGATGCAAAGCGGCAGAAAAAATNGGAGCAGAAACGGAAACGTAAAGAGAGCCTTAACCGTGAAGTTGACAATATGAAACTTAATATGNTCACGCTATNGCGGGAGGACACGGAAGAATAAGATGCAAAACAGAATAATAACAAACATCAGCGCATTGCGTGTAATCTACAGTCGCTAAAAAAAGACCGCGTTGTAGATATGCAGCTTGTCATATATGATATACTGCGTTTTGCTGGTGTTATGTTCAGAATCAACGGGAAATAGGCTTTATAATGTATATTGGATTCTATATCCTCGTTTTTTGATTGCGTCCACCGATTAAGAGTAGTATTCCATGATAAACGGCGGCTGGATGTGTGTGTTGATGGAAACTAGCCGCTGTGTTTTTGTGTCTGAAAATTACTTTTCGTTTTGTGAAACCAAAATACAATTTTCTACGTTATTAGTAGTGACAGCTGTTAAGAGCCAAGCGGAGGTGACGAGTTTGGATGAAAAAAGAGCGGTGCGGGCGTTGAAACATAAAGACAGCGAAGCGTTGGCGTGGATTATTGGTCATTACGCCGGGTACATAAACACCATTGTGTACAATATTATTGGTCACGCCCTGACAGCACCCGATATTGAAGAAGTTGCATCCGATGTTTTCTTTGCGCTTTGGATAAACGCCGAAAAGGTTCATGAAAAGAAGCTGAAAGCCTATCTGGGAAGTATNGCGAGAAATAAGGCAAAAGACAAACTAAGGGAATTGGACACAACACTGCGTCTTGAAGATGATATTATCCTTGTTTCCGATGATACTCCNGAAGATACNTTTATCGAGCAAGAACAGNAATTACTTGTCAAAAAAGCCGTCCTATCAATGAAGCATCCTGACAGGGAAATATTCTTACGTTATTACTNNTATTATCAGAGCGTTTTGGAAATAGCNGAAGAAATGAACATGAATGTTTCTACAGATACTATCATCTGGAATATGGAANCCCCGAAACGCTTACGTTCACAATACCCCTTAGTGTAGGATAAATGTAATGCTAAGAGCGCAACCTTCTGTGGTGAAGTATTACAGGATTCCTAACGAGTTGGAGATAGTGGGGCCAAAATCAATCCAGGAAATATAACAGCGCGGGTGTAGGAACTCTCCCTCACCCGTACTGTTATTTTGGCAAAATTACCGCATTGTGTTTACGGTGTTGCCGCTCGTTCGACTTTTTTCAATAATAACGACATAATACCAATCAGGATAAGCATAGGGTTCACGGCAGATAGTGTTTCACTCGATTGGATACTCGAAGCCGACGGAACGCTTGTGTATAAGCTGGATGCCCGTTATAGCGTATGTGACTTTAAACAGTAGCAAAGTGGGTTATTTCACCATGCCATGGTACGGCTTATTTTATTTGGTGTTATTCGTTATAATGTTTACTTGGCGCACGAAAAGACGAAAAATCTAAAAGTTTTCAAATACTATCCGGCAAATCGGGCTTTTCAATTGTATTATTAGTGAAAGGGGGCAAAGCACAATGGCAAAATCTTTGTTGCGTACGGACAAGGAGATTGCGGATATCTATTTTCGACACGTCAAAACGATTTATCGCGTCTGCTTCGCCTATATGAAAACCACTCACGATACCGAAGACGCTGTTCACGACGCTTTCTTGAAAATGATAACGGCAAGCACAGCATTCGAGAGCGAGGAACACGAAAAGGCTTGGTTGATACGGACAGCTATTAACGTATGCAAGAACGCGCTCAAGCACTGGTGGCGAAAAGTTGAATGTTTTAACGACTACGCAAACACAGAGAGCCGAAGCATAGAAACAGACGATACTTTTGATGCGATTTGCGCTTTACCCGAAAAGTACAAAACAGTTATCTTGCTGTACTATTACGAGGGCTACACAAGCGCGGAAATAGCAAAAATGCTTCGCAGGCCGCAATCCACAATTACGAACTATATGTCAGAAGCGAGAAAGCTGCTTCGAAAAACACTTGGAGGTGATTTTGATGGAATCCCGGAAAAGCCTTGAATACTGGAA
>WRNV01000186.1 GCA_009776445.1 Oscillospiraceae bacterium
GGCTCCGCACACAAGTTTTGACAATTGTACAAGTTTTCACTGCAGTACCAGTGCGTTGCCTGTAACCAACCTGTGTTTTTGGGTGCCCACTGAACAGTTTCTGTCAATTAACAAATTGATTCAGAAAAATTTAAAAAAACAGTTGACAAGCGGGCGGGCATTTGATATTCTTTTCGAGCGCTCTGTTTCAACTGGGCGGACAGCCCGGTGTTTTGGGTGCGAAACGCGATGAACCGGAAGATTGCAGGCACAGCGCCGCAAGGAATTGCGAGCAGCGAGGCTGACCTGCCTGGTAACTTTCGGGGAGCATGTCCGGCGTCGCTACATGCGACGCGCAATCGGGCGGCTGAGAAATTGCTGTGCGGTGAGTATCGCAAAACCAGCCGGAATAATACGTGGTTCCGGTTTGATTTCCGGAAAAAAATGATACGCACGGCTATGTGTACACAATTTTCTCTTCCGTAACTGGATGCGGCAAATGTATCAAGGGAGGATAAAAAATGGCAGCCAGCAAAAAAATGATCCGAATAAGGCTGAAAGCGTACGATCACCAGCTCATAGACCAAGCGGCGTCGCAGATTGTTGAGACAGCGAAGCGCACAGAAGCGAGAGTCTCGGGGCCGATACCGCTTCCAACGAAAAAAGAAGTGGTGACCATCCTTCGAGCCGTCCACAAATACAAAGACAGCCGCGAACAATTCGAGCGGTTGACGCACAAAAGGCTCATTGACATCGTCGGGCCGACGCAAAAGACAGTCGAGGCGCTGATGTCGCTTGAATTGCCGGCGGGCGTAGAAATAGAAATCAAGCTATAACCGGCGGAATGGTTGACAAAGGGCAGCCGAAGGTCATGTTGGAGCACGTGCGGAAAGCAGCAGCCCCAACCAATAACCAATATAGGGAGTGAACACAATGGTCAAAGCGATCATCGGGAAGAAAGCCGGTATGACGCAGATATTTGACGACAAAGGCAAGGTTATACCGGTGACTGTCGTCGAAGCCGGACCATGCGTCGTTGTCCAGAAGAAAACTGAGGAAAAAGACGGGTATGAAGCCGTACAACTCGGGTTTGGGGATATCAAGGAGCGAAGGCTCACAAAACCGGAACTTGGGCACATAAAGAAAGCGGAAGCCCCGGCGAAAAAACACCTCAAGGAATTTAGGCTGAGCGATATATCGCGCTTTAACATCGGTGATGAAGTGAAAGCGGACGTATTCGCGCAAGGCGATAAGGTCGACGTTACGGGTACATCGAAGGGCAAGGGCTACGCGGGCGTCGTTAAGCGCCACGGCGCCGGGAGAACGCCGACGTCGCACGGAGGCGGGCCTGTTCACCGCCACGCCGGCTCAATGGGTTCCGGGACCGACCCGTCGCGCATCTTCAAAGGCAAGATGGGCGCCGGGCAAATGGGCGCCGAGCAGGTAACGGTCCAAAATCTCGAAGTCGTGAAAGTTGACGCCGAGATCAACATGATAGCCGTGAGAGGCGCGATACCTGGCCCAAAGGGAAGCATCGTTTACCTTAGGGACACAGTAAAGAACAATTAAGGGAGGGGAGAGTTAGATGCCAGCAATTAAGGTGTTCAATATGCGCGGCGAGGCTATCGGCGAAGTGACGCTCTCCGAAGCAGTGTTCGGCATTAAACCAAATATCGCGGCAATCCACGCGGTAGTCAAAAATCACCTGGCAAACAAGCGGCAGGGCACGCAATCAGCGCTGACGCGCGCCGAGGTGAGTGGCGGCGGAGCGAAACCGTATCGGCAAAAAGGGACAGGCCGGGCGCGCCAGGGTTCGACGAGGGTACCGCACTATACGCACGGCGGCATAGCCTTCGCCCCAAAACCGCGAAGTTATCGATATACGCTCAACAAAAAACTCAGGAAACTTGCTCTCTTGTCCGCGCTATCACAGAAGGCTGCCGACGACGCTATTATAGTAGTGGGCGGCATTGATATGGACGAGATAAAAACAAAAAGATTCAAGGAGTTTTTAGATGCCGTTGGCGTCGAGGGAAAAGCACTTGTCGTAACAGTCGATGTAAACAAGAACGTCATATTAAGTGCGAGGAACATACCCGGTGTAAAGACGACGTTTGCGAAACTGCTCAGCACGTACGACATAATGAACGCGGGGACGTTTGTTGTGGACGAAGCGGCGCTTGAAGTGATCGAGGAGGTATACGCGCAATGAAGACAGCATATGATATCATTTTGCGCCCAATCATCACGGAGCAGTCGACAGAACACGTCGATATTAAGAAATATGTATTTGAAGTCGCGCGCGACGCGAACAAGATAGAAATAAAAAAAGCGGTCGAAGAGATATTCGGGGTGGAAGTCATGAAAGTGACGACACTGAACCAAAAAGGCAAAAAGAAACGCACGGGCCGCTACCCCGAGGGCAGCAGGCGCGATTGGAAAAAAGCCGCCGTCAAGCTGACGGATCGCTCCAAGACCATCGAATTCTTCGAAGGGCTAGTATAGGAGGGTACAAATGTCTGTTAAGTTCTACAAACCTACTACCCCGTCGAGAAGGCATATGTCAGTTTCCGGGTTTGACGGGATAGACAAAAAGGCAAAGCCGGAACGCAGCTTGACCGAGGTGCTCAAAAAGCACTCGGGGCGAAACAGCTATGGTCGGATAACCGTACGTCACAAAGGCGGAGGCAACCGCAGGAAATATAGGATCATCGACTTCAAACGCAATAAATTTGACGTTCCGGGCGTAGTGGCGCGCCTTGAATATGATCCAAACCGCTCAGCAAACATCGCGTTGATCGAATATCCGGACGGGGAGCGCAGGTATATAATCGCCCCTGTCGGACTCAAAAGTGGCGACACAGTCATATCGTCTAAGAACGCGGATATTAAGCCGGGAAACGCCCTGCCGATCTCCTCAATCCCGGTAGGTACGGTCATACATAATATAGAACTACACCCCGGAAAGGGCGCGCAGCTTGTGCGTGGCGCGGGGACGCAGGCGCAACTCATGGCGAGGGAAGGCGCTACGGCTCAGGTTAGGATGCCGTCAGGCGAGTACCGAATCGTGCGCAGCAACTGCATGGCTACGATCGGACAGGTCGGGAATGTCGATCACGCCAACATACATATTGGGAAAGCCGGGCGCAAGCGCCATATGGGCATACGCCCAACGGTTAGGGGCTCGGTTATGAACCCCGTTGACCATCCGCACGGAGGCGGCGAAGGCAAGAGCCCAATCGGCCGTCCCGGGCCGGTCACCCCGTGGGGGAAGCCGACGCTTGGATACAAAACGCGCAAAGCCAAAAATCCCACAGATAAATTCATAGTTAAACGTCGCGGTAAGAAGTAGGAGGGATACAATGAGCAGAAGTGTCAAGAAAGGCCCCTTTGCCGCGCCGGAACTGATAAAGCGGGTTGACGGGCTAAACGCGTCGGGTGAAAAGAAAGTATTGAAAACATGGTCCCGCGCCAGCACGATATTTCCATCATTCGTTGGGCATACTATAGCAGTGCATGACGGTCGCCGGCATGTCCCCGTATATATCACGGAAGACATGGTAGGCCACAGGCTTGGTGAATTCGCGCCCACGCGGACGTTCCGTAGCCACGCCGGCAGCAAAACGACAAGATAGGGGGCGGATGGCATATGGAAGCGAAAGCACACATAAAGTACGCGCGCATTTCGCCGCGAAAGGTAAAGATTGTCTGCGACCTCATCAGAGGTAAGGATACAAAAACCGCGAAAGCGATATTGGCGCAAACTCCGAAAGCAGCCTCTGAGCTTATGCTTAAGTTGCTTGGCAGTGCAGTGGCAAACGCGGAAAACAATTTCGAGATGGATCCGGACAGCCTTTATGTTTCCGAGACATACGCGAATCCCGGACCCATCCTCAAGAGGATCAGCCCGCAAGCAAGGGGCAGATCGTTCCGCATAAACAAGAGATCGTCGCATATAACCATCGTCGTGGCGGAAAAGGAATAGGGGGATCGCTATGGGACAGAAAGTTAATCCGCACGGCTTTAGAGTCGGTGTAATAAAGGACTGGGATTCCCGTTGGTATGCCCGCGCTGACAAGGTGGGCGACCTCATAGTCGAAGACTATACTATCCGCAAATATCTCAAAGAGTTGCTGTTTTCGGCAGGTGTTCCAAGGATAGAAATAGAGCGGGACAACGCCAAGGTCAGGATATTTATTCACTGTTCCCGACCGGGCGTCGTTATTGGCAAGGGCGGCACGGAGATAGAGAGGCTTAGGCAGGATATCGAAAAAAGGATTGGCAAGCCGGTTGCACTTTCGATTGTCGAGGTCAAGAACCCCGATACAAACGCCCAACTTATCGCGGAAGGTATCGCCGCGAAACTGGAAAAGCGAATAGGTTTCCGCAGGGCAATGAAAAATGCCATGAGCAGGGCCATGAGACTTGGCGTGCGCGGCATCAAAGTGATGGTGTCCGGCCGTCTTGGCGGAGCTGAAATCGCGAGGAGCGAAACTTATCACGAAGGGACGATCCCGCTGCAGACGCTTAGAGCCGATATTGAGTACGGTTTCGCAGAAGCGGCGACGACATACGGACGCATCGGGGTTAAAGTGTGGGTATATAACGGTGAGATATTAAGCCAGACGCTCCGCACGACGCCAAGGACGATGGACACGTCAAGGCCTCCAAGGGAGCGCAGGGATCGCGGTGATCGAGGCGAGCGCAGCGGCGGCGGAGGACGCGGCGGCGATAGGCCCGGTGGGAGAGGCCCGCAAGGCGCCCCGGGCGGATACGGCCGCGGCCC
>WRNV01000187.1 GCA_009776445.1 Oscillospiraceae bacterium
GTACTTTCGCGGTGTGCCGCAGAGAGCAGATAAACAAGGTCTGCCGCAGTATAGAAACGCACCATCCTGCCGCTGTTGGCTGCAAGTATCCCAAGCGCTATACGTCAGTGTTCTGTTTGAACGCTAACGATTAAAACCGAAAACTTTCGACGCTTTTTCCGAAAATTCGTAACGATGAAAACCGTAAGTTTTAGTCTATCAAAGACAGTTCAAATCCCCCCAGATAGGGACTACCATTACGATCCACGAAAGCACTCATACAGGCGGTTTATCATTTGCAGTTTACAAATGGTTTTGCAAAAAGGGAGTCACGTATTTGTTAACCCATGATGTATGTTTGAAATTTGGATTAAGATAATATTGAGATTCGTTATGCTGATAAACCAGCCTACAATACCTAGACGAATTGTCGAAAATACTTAACTCATCAGCAATATCAAACAAATACTGCAATTGGTTCATTGAGCGGTAGTATCTAGCAACAATCTTATCTTTAGGAACATCGTGCCCAAATTCTGCAACTCTTTGCGCGACACGAGCGATGTTTATCTCTGGATCGTAGGTAGTAACAAAGTTTACCGAAACCATGTACCCTCTGTCTTTTGCTTCTCGGAGGAATTCTACCTTTTCAATTGTTGAAAACACCGTTTCAAAGATAAAATCAGTTCCCTTATTCACTAAGATTCTGCGGAAAGATTCAGAGAGTTGCATTGACTCAATATAACACTGCCTGTACTCTTCAGGATCACTTGGAGGATTAGGATACAGAAGCGAAAAGAAAGAATCTGGCCCTATATACAATAAACCCCGATTGTCTGGGTCGTTGAGAGAATCATTAATCAAGGTGGACTTGCCTGAACCATTTGGCCCGGCAAACATAATCAGTTTCATTTATGCCAATGCGCTATTGTCAGCGAGTTCCTGTGTGGTTGAAGAAAGCTCGGTTTTTACAACCTCGTAGGTACGCAACGCAGCCAAAGATAGGCTTCCTTTTACAACACTGTAGGGGGCAGGTTTAACTCCGCGTCTAATTGTAACTACAGGTTTTACTGAGCGCATTCTTGGATTCGCTTGTACAGAAACAGAGTCACAAAGTGCCGATTCTATCGGATTCATAGCATTAAACCTCTTTTGTGTCGCGGACGGATTTCAGCAAACCTAAGCAATTCGCATTTACTCCGTACACACCATAACTCTACAATTTTCGACAAGGTCTGTCAAATAGCGTTTTCCACAGTTACAGCGGATTTCCATTCAGAAATTTGTTCAAAATGCTGTCAAATGGATTGCGAAAAACGCGACAATCTCTAAGCATTGATGATTAGTTATTGGAAATAAAAAATAGAAAACTGAGCAAAACATTACTGACAAAAAACAGGGCTTTTATGCCGCAAAAACCAAGCAACATTTCTCAAAAAAAGAGCGGGTTTGGGGCTGCCTTGCCCCAACAAGTTTTCAAGTGGTGGATAGCCACTTGAATTGCTTGCGCATTTTGCATGTGTGTTCATACATGCCCTGCTTGCTGGTATTAGTACTCATGTCTGAGAAGTCAACTGGCTATTTGTGATACTATTTCGGTGAAGAGATAGTGGGCGTAGGGAAGAATTGAAATGGTATTCGCTCTCTCAAAAGGACTGCCCCAAAGGAGAATTCACATGGGTAACAGCAACGAAAAATATAGTGTTCAACAATACACTGTGAATAATATTCTAAATTTCATTGAGGCAGATGAGATAGCTATTCCTGAAATTCAACGTCCTTTTGTATGGAAACCTTTGCAAGTTCGAAATCTTATTGATTCTCTATATAAGGGATACCCAACGGGTTACTTAATTCTATGGCAAAACCACAAAGTAAAACTTAAAGATGGCAAAGAAGCACTTGGTAAGAAAATCCTTATAGATGGGCAACAGCGTGTAACCGCAATGCTGACATCGATACTTGGTAGAGAAATCATTGACGAAGATTACAAAAGACGAGTTTTCAGAATTGCTTTCAATCCGGTTACAGATAATGAGGACGAGCGTTTCGAAGTGCAAAATAGTTCTATTAAGCGTTCAAAGGTTTGGGTACAGGATATATCTGAGGTTTTTAAATCAGGGTTTAGCGAGTTGAGATTTGCACGCGAATATCTTGAAAAGAATCCAGATGTCGCTGAGGAAACAATAGAGAAAGCAATCAGTCAATTACGTTCAATCAGAACTCGTCCCATGGGAGTCATTACGCTTGATGCCAACTTGGACATATCTGAAGTTACTGATATTTTTGTCAGAGTCAACTCAACTGGAAAACGACTTGAACAATCTGACTTTGCTATGTCTAAAATTGCTACTAATGAGCGATTTGGCGGAAATTTGCTCCGCAAAGCAATCGACTACTTTTGCCATCTTTCTGTTGAGCCGAGTTTTTATTCTAGGTTGGAGCAAATTGACCCAGAGTTTATGCAGAGTGAATATGCAGCTAAGTTCAAATGGATCAAGGATGATAAGGATAATCTCTACAATCCTGGTTATGATGATATGCTTCGTGTGGCATTTATGCATAGATTTGGAAGAGGTAAACTTGCAGATCTTGTAAGCCTCTTATCAGGGCGAGATTTTGAAACACGCACATTCGTTGAAGAGATAGCAGAAGAAAGCTTTTCTAAGCTGAAATATGGGGTGCTTGATTTCATGAATGAATACCATTTCAAGCAATTCGTTCTCGCCCTAAAATCCGCTGGATTTATTATGCCGAAATTAATCAATTCCATGATGACATTAGATTTTGCTTATACACTCTATCTGCAACTACATGATGGAAGTGTGCCGAAGCAAGAGATAAAACGTTACGTTCAGAAATGGTTTGTACTTTCAACACTTACTAGCAGATATATAAATTCACCTGAGTCTCAATTTGATCGTGATTTACGCTCAATAGCAAACAAGGGTTTTATTTCTTTCTTAAAAGGTGTGGAAGCCGCTGAATTAGCTGATGATTTCTGGGATGTACGACTTGTGCAACTAATGGAAACATCAGCTGCCGCAAGCCCGTATCATAACGTATATATTGCTGCACAAATCTGCGGAATGGATAAGTCGCTTTTGTCTTCCAATATACACGTGAGGGACTTACTTCTTGAAGGCGATGTTCACCATATCTTCCCAAAAGAGTACCTTAAGATGAATGGGGTCAACTCGCAAACCCAATACAATCAGATTGCCAATTACGTGTACTTAGATACAAGCATCAATATAGCAATCGGAAAAATGGCACCATCAGAATACTTAAAATTGGCGTTAGAACAAACACGAGGTGCTGGGCCCACAATAGGAACTCTCCAAACCGAAGAATCGTTCTGGATAAGCCTCGACACAAATTGTATTCCTCGTGGAATAGTTGAAATGCCAGCTAGTGACTACAGCGATTTCCTCCATGAACGGCGCGTATTAATGGCGAGGAAAATCAAGGTATATTACTTTTCGTTGTGAAAATATGTTGACAGATATTAGATGCGCAGAATGGATACTGATAATAATTGGTGCCTTGTCAATTATTGTCATGGCAGTAATCGCATGGTTAGTGAGGCGGCAACAAGGTGTTTCAACCCGGAGAGAAAATGAAAGAAGTGCAAGACGTTTCATAGTAGATAACCAAGGAGAACGATCCTATCTTTCTCAGTGCGCCATGGTGGCAAGTATCAGGCAAGTTCATCCTTTTTGGGCAATAAGTCGCGATGTTTATAAGAATTTTTGTTTTTGCACGATAGATGAGCAGATTACAATATTGAGAATGGAATACGGAAAAAAGTTCAAAATTCCAGAATTCAAAAAGTGGATAGATAAATCTAATAGTGCGTTTCAAAAAGATATTCTCAAATATGCTTTGATTGATAAGCAAGATATTTTCCCGTTAATCAAGCTACTAAATCCCGGTGATATGTCCTTATGGGATACATCTCACAACAGATATTTGAATATGGATGACTTCAAAATAACATTACCAAATAAGAAAGAAGTCACCTATGAAGATTATATTCAAGAGTATTCTCATGTTAGGTTGACAGGAGCCACTTGCAAGTATTCAACCGAAGAGAAACAATATTTCACCATACCTCCGATTAGCTTGATACTAGGTTTAAGCTATAAAGCATCTGGTATTGCTCAAAACGTATTTAACGAATCGATTCGGACGATGTTAATGGTTGTATTGAATTGTCAAGAAATGTTTCACTTAGATTGGATTTCAAAAGACAACAATTATGTGTTACTAGATAAAGACACAAGAAAGCTTATGGAACGGTATCCTTCAGGAAAAGTAGAAACACTTGAAGATTTGTACTATAAAGCGATGTGGTTACTTTTCGTTAGATATAATAGTCACAAAATACATGGAATACCAGTACTATTTCGTCGGAGTATTGACTGAAAACCATGCGTATAAGAGATGTGTCCCACTAAGGCAGGAATAGGCGTGAAAACAAACAAAACAGACACCTTCAAATGGCTCAATAGCGCTGTAAAATTGGAAAATAAAGAAGCTATAGCAAATCAGTATAAAGTACAACCATGTAGGCAATTTATGCCTAAACTAAACTCTCCAGAAACAAGAAAACTCGCTTAAAAACGGGTCTTAATGAACCACCCCGCAGCAGAGCTGCGAGGTATCTACCAGGACCAGCGTAATTGCTGACTGTGTAGTCTTTGGTACTCGCACTCTTTGCCTTGGTCGCGAA
>WRNV01000188.1 GCA_009776445.1 Oscillospiraceae bacterium
GCATATAATGCGCAATTCGACTTGTGCTTTCTTTACTATTTTCTCTACAACTTTGGTAAAAATGACGCGCTAAAAAATACCAAGATGCTCGATGTGCTGACAGTCTACAGGGATAGAAAGCCATATCCGCACAAGCTCATTGATGCCGTGAGCATGTATTCGCTAGATACAAATAATGCACACAGAGCACTTGACGACGCCAGAGTTACCTTTGAACTCCTAAGTGAAATGGGAAAAGAACTCGATGATCTTGAGCATTACATAAATCTATTCGGATATAATCCGAAATACGGTGTCAGTGGTCCAAAGATATCCTCTGTTAAATACTTGCCACAGGGATATGACCGCATTAAAAAACTATATGAGAAATAATGGGAATGCACATTTGAAATTTGGAGGGAATGCACTATGCCGGCAACTGCTGAAAAATACACTGTTTCTCAGATGTCAGTGCAGACAGTTTTAGGATACATTAAGGGAGGCGATATCGCGATTCCCGAAATTCAACGACCTTTTGTTTGGTCAGCGACACAGGTTCGGGATCTGCTAGATTCGCTATATAATGGATACCCGACAGGTTATCTGATTGTCTGGCAGAATCCGAATGTCAAGTTGAAAGACGGGAAAGATGCAATTGGTAAGAAAGTCCTCATTGATGGGCAGCAGCGCGTTACTGCTCTCATGGCAGCGGTTGCGGGCATTGAGGTATTTGACGACGATTACAATCTGCGCTCTATCCCTATTGCGTTTAACCCAGTGTCGGAGAATGAAGATGATCGGTTTGCAGTTCCATCCGCTGCGATACGTAATGACAAGCACTGGATACCTGACATATCACAAGTGTTTAAGGGTGGATTCTCAACACGTAAGTTCATCAACACATATTTGGAACTAAATCCTGATGCTGATGAGGACATTGTTGATGATGCAATTTCGCGATTAACATCAATTGTAAACAGCCAGATTGGAATGATAACACTTGATGCTGAGCTTAGTATCGATGAAGTCACAGAGATATTCGTTCGCATAAATTCCAAAGGTACGCCTTTGAATCAAGCGGATTTTGCAATGTCAAAAATTGCCGCAGATTCGAATTATGGCGGCAATATGCTCCGTAAGGCAATAGATTATTTCTGCCATCTTGCTGTAAAACCTGAATTCTACCATCAGATGACGAGGGACAAAGAGTTCGCAGAAAGCGAATACGCGCAAAAGCTCGCTTGGTTGAGAGATGATAAGAGCGACATATATGACCCAGACTATAACGATATGCTGCGCGTGGCGTTTATGTTTGCATTTGATAGACGATCAAAGCTCGCNGATTTAGTAAGCTTACTATCGGGGCGAGATTTTGTTGATCGAAAATTTAAGGAGGAGATTGCCGAGAAGAGCTTCAATAATCTCAAACGCGGTGTTCTCGCATTTATGAATGAGTATAACTTNGAGCAGTTNACTCTTGCAATAAAATCGGCNGGNTTTATTTCGCCAAAACTGCTGAACTCGCAAATGACANTGAANTTTGCATATACGCTCTATCTGATTTTACATGAGAGCGGAGTCGTACCAAGTTCTGATATCAAGAAGTACATACAGAAATGGTTCATTTTTACGACTCTCACAAGCCGTTATATTACCTCACCCGAAACAAGATGGGGGCAGGATTTGCGCTCTATTGCCGAAAAAGGTTTTCTGAAACTTTTCACAGAGTTGGAGCAGGAAGAGCTATCAAGTACGTTTTGGGACGTACAGTTGGTGGCGCGCCTTGAAACATCGTCTTCAACAAGCCCATATTTCAATACATTTATCGCCTCGCAAGTCTGGGGCGCTGATAGGTCTTTACTGTCAACAAGCTCCAGAGTTAGTGATTTAGTCAGTGCTGGCGATGTGCACCATATTTTCCCGAAAGACTATCTCAAAAAACACAATATTGACGAGAAGTCGCTTTATAATCAGGTTGCTAATTATGTTTATTTGGATACGAGTGTTAATATTGTTATCAGTAATCGTGCACCGCGCGAATACTTCGGGAATGCATTAAGGCAGGCAAAAGGTGAATTAGTATCTCCACCGATTGGCACAATCACTGATGAAGATGATTTCTGGAACAGCATTGCAATCAACGCGATACCAAAAGACATTGTGGATATGGCGGCAGAAGACTATCCTCGCTTTCTTGCCGAGCGCCGCAAACTTATGGCAAACAAAATACGCGAGTATTATTACTCGTTGTAATGGCAATGCCAGATGGTTATAATGCACTGCGATATTGACTTCATTAACAACTGTTTTCGTAGCTATTCAAGCATCAAGATAAAAAAATATTCTACTGGAGGAATATGATGATTCAGTCGATCAAATTAGCAAATTTTCTCAGCTTTGGAAAAGAATCTGAGACCGTTGAGCTACGCCCTTTGAATATTATCATTGGGACAAACGGTAGTGGGAAATCAAACTTTCTTGAAGCCTTTGATCTGCTCAAAAATGCCCCCTCAAGTATTGTAAAGCCGATTCGAGAAGGCGGCGGTATATCTGATTGGCTCAATAAAGGCGTTAGTAACGGTTCTGATGCTGTAATAGATACCATTGTGTCAAATTCACTTCCATACAAAAAATATGACGAACTCCGATATAGGATATCATTCAATGCGATTGGACAGGGATTTGAAATTACCGATGAGCAACTTGTAAGCAAGGAACCCGCTCCTGGGAAAACAAAGCCGTATATTTACTATGAATTTAGCAATGGTCGCCCAATGATAAACATCAATGATGGTGAATCACCTCGCACTCTGCAACGCGAGGACATCGATATGACTCAATCGATACTTGCGCAAAAAAGAGATGCGATACACTACCCGGAGCTAACCTTTGTAGCGCAGGAATTCAGTAAGATCAGAATGTATCGAGAATGGTCTTTCGGACGATACACTCCAATGAGGCTTCCACAAAAAGCAGATTTACCAAACCAATACCTCGAACCGGACTGCAGCAACCTCGGTTTGGTACTAAATCAGATAAAGAGTGACCTTCCTTCTAAAAAACGTTTACTAAAAGAACTACAATACTTTTATAGCGACGTCGAAGACTATGAGTCGATTATCTCCGGAGGTTCAGTGCAAATCTTCTTTCAAGAGCATGGATTGAAGACACCTGTACCCGCAACCCGACTTTCAGATGGAACCCTGCGGTACTTGTGTTTATTGGCTATCTTATGCCACCCATCCCCTCCACCATTGATATGTATTGAGGAGCCGGAACTCGGCTTGCACCCGGATATTCTTCCTAATCTGGGTAACTTGTTGCGTGAAGCCTCAAAACAATCGCAAATAATTCTGACCACACATTCCGAGGTTTTTGTCGATTCATTTACCGATGACCCGGAAGCTGTGTTGGTCGCAGAGAAAACCAACTCCGAAACCCAACTATTTCGATTAAGCAAGCATCAACTTAAACCCTGGCTTGATAAATATAGATTGGGTGAATTATGGACTCGTGGCGATATTGGAGGTACGAGATGGTAAAAACTGTTAAGTTGTTTGTTGAAGGTGGAGGAGATGGTAAGTCACTTCGCACAGAGTGCCGAGCCGCCTTTAGTTCATTCTTGAGAAAATCAGGTCTTACGGGATATATGCCAAGAGTTGTTGCGTCCGGTTCAAGGAATTCAGCGTANTCTGACTACTGTACAGCGATTAAAAACGGAGAACTAGCTGTATTACTAGTCGACAGTGAAACGGAAGTGATTATTCCCACTGACGACGACNACTTCGATGTCGATAATCCTCGGACATGGAAANGACAAAACGATTTGTGACGCTGCTATCTGAAAAAATGCGTAGTGTTAGGTAATTGGCATCACTCTTAATGCATCTGCACAATAATCAAAAACCTCTCCGCTAATGCAAAAAAGTTCGTATTTGGCGACAACCGGCGTAGCCGTAAACAGTAAATAAATGCTGTGCTGAACCCATCAACACAGAACCCATCAACATAATTGACATGACAAGCCCTATGGGCTACAATGAGAGATAGGAGCGGCGATACGCAAGGAATATGCGAAATTTTTACGTGAGGTGCTAAATGGATAGGTTAAATTCCATAACCCATATAACAGATGAGGTGTCCGTCCAAGTACAAGATACTTTAGGTGATAAGCTGTGTAAGGTTATCTTATATGGTTCGCGTGCCCGTGGTGATAATAATGAGGAATCTGATATTGATATTATGGTCCTTGCAGATATAAATGATGACCAAGAGTTACATAAAATGGAAAAGATACTTTGGGATATCGGCTGGGAGGTGGGTTTCGAGAATGATATCATGATTTCAGTATTCCTTAAAAACAACACCCATTTTTATGAATGGATGGACGCAATGGCATACTATCGCAATATTATAGAGGACGGTGTTGTGCTGTATGGAGCGAAGACAGGAACTTTCCCAATACCGTTTGGATGAGGCCGATCGGTGTTTACGAAGCGCAAGACTACTATTTGAAGCGCAGGATCATAAGTCGGCCGCAAATCGGTCATATTACTGTGTATTCAATGCAAGTCAAGACGTATTTGAAAAGCCTTTAATACTATTTTAAAGCGCTCGGGCACATGCCGGAACACGCAAAGACGATCAAAGAGATCGCAGAGAAGGAAAGGGGGATCGCGGTGGCGAAGGAAGCATTGGCGGACATCAGCAC
>WRNV01000189.1 GCA_009776445.1 Oscillospiraceae bacterium
ACAGAAATGCTTTGATTCCAAGAGCGAGGAGCGTCAGTAAAATACAGACTGCCTTTTGCTCCTAATACACCTTGCCGCTGGCGCGGGTTTCAGGGAGTATCACGCGGCTGATTATCGCCGCTGCCTCGGCGCGGGTTATATTTGCGGATGGGTGGAAAGAGCCTTTTTCATCGCTGCCTGTAAGTACGCCGACCCTGTACAGCATCAGGATGGCTTCGCTGTACTGCGTCCCCCTGTCTACGTCGGGCAACATATTGACGGTATTCTGCTCTTTGAGTTCGGTGGACGGCAGGAGCCGCGAGAAGATATACGCCATCTCCGAGCGAGTCGCCGTGCGGTTATAATTTACGAATTCGCCGACGGCGATTATGTCGTTTTCAATCGCATAGTCCACATATACTTGATACCATGGGTTTCCTTGGACAAATTCCTCCATACCCGTCTTATATATGCTGTGCACTCTCGCCGCAACTGTAATNGCCTCCGCGAGTGTTATATTTCCNGCCGGGTTGAATGCCGTTGAGCTGCTTCCTTTCATGAGGCCNAATTCATACGCGATGGCCACAACTCTCTGTTGNTTGGCGCCGTACCACGCGTTTTCGTTTACATCGGAGAATTGTCCGGGCGCGTATGAGTTGATTCTGATAAAATTAGACATGGAATTCGGCTGGGTGGCGGAGGCGTAAGTAACGATCAATCCTTTCCACCCCGAACCTTCCGCTCCGTACTCCGTGGCGCCGTACGGGACGACTGCGCGAGCGCCGAGTATTTTTTCAGTAAAAAAAACGGCTGTGCCAACTGTCGGCGGTATCTCAGATTCAAAATGAACTTCCTGCAAACTATCGCAAGAATAAAACGCTTGAGTACCGATGCTGGTTACGCCGCCGGGTATCGTAACACTGGTCAGGAACCGGCAATTGATAAACGCCGTGGCATTGATAGTGGTAACGCTATCAGGGATTATGAATGTATTATCCGGTCTTCCCGCAGGGTATGCAACAATAGCGGTCTGGTCTATGGAATACAATACGCCGTCCACGCTCTTGAAGTATTCATTACCCGGCTCCACGCTTATACTCGCCAGGCTGAAACACTCTCGAAANACCGAACTACCGATAGTGTTCAAGCTTTCGGGGATCGTGAAACCTGTCAGGCTGCCGCAACCCCAGAACGCGGAGCTATAAATAGNAGTCACGCTNCCCGGGAGCAAAATGCNTTCCAAGCTGATGCAATTAAGAAACGCGAAAGCACCGACTGTGGTCACACTGTCGGGAATCNTGACGTTTGACAAATCGCCGCAATTTGNAAACGCATAATTGCCAATGTCGGTCACTGTATATGTTATCCCCGAATATCTTACAGTTTGCGGGATGGTCACGGTCAATGAGTTCGGATGCACTGCCGAATAAGGACCAGAGCGAACCCCCAGCTTAACCGTCCCGGTCGTGCCGGATTGGGTCAATACTGTATACCAGAAACCGTCTGCAGTGAAAGAGTCATCCACAGCCGCCCGCGCCGGGATCATGCCTATATTAATAAAAAAGACGAGCGCCACCGCTGCAGTGAGCAGGGTCGATATGAGTTTTCTCAACTTAAGCACCCCATAACACAATAGATTTTCATCAGTTTATTCTCCAACCAACGATGTTTGTTCATTTGACCGCGATTACCTCCCAAAAGCCATCAACTAACGATAATGAAATATATTCATCGATTGCTTCGTTGTCAAAAAATATCGTAAACACATTGTCAATAAAGGACGATTCGATATCGTGATAATACATCTCCGGAGATTGCCAGTCAAAAATATTAGATATTTCTGTCCTTATTAGGCCAAGTATCGGCAGATGTTCATAGGGCGTAAGCTCTATTTCACTGACGGTCCATATGTCTGTAGACACCTCGTTTTTCAACGCATTATAACAAGTGACCTCATAACCATCAAGTTTGAAATTCATCAGACTATATGAAATATTATCGTTTACGACATTTGCATGAACGGAAATAATGACCAGGTAATTATCAGGTGAACCCAACCGAAAATCACAGTTAATTATATATTCGTATAACCCGCCTTCTTGCACATATTCTTTGATGCACCGATATTCCATGTATTCATCATCATAGATTTGGATATACATTCGGCTTACCGGCAAGCCCCATGAGCTGATCATTAAGACTCTATAATTTGTTTTTCCGTCTGTAAAAAATGCTTCTTCAGTAATTGATAACCCAAAGTCATATTTTTCACTATATAACAGCCCCATTTCTTCGTTGACATCCTCCAAGCTTTCCCTGCAACGGAGCATCTCCTCAAAATACCGCAGTATTCCCCAAAAGTAGCCAAGGGCAATCCTCTTTGAAGCAAGGTTAATTTCAAGGTTAAACATAGATTTCATTTCAAAGTAATTTATATTTTCATCTTCAATTAAAATGGAGCCGTTCATATACAGCGCTTTTTCTTCGATAAAAGCGTCATACTCGCAGATTCTTTCAGTTCTGGAAAAGCTATAATGATTTACAAATGTTTCACTTTCGCCGTTTAAGCGTTCATCGAGAGCATTAATCAGGCTGCAAGAGAAAACTGTTCGCACTATTTCCTGCTTTATTAAATATGATGCAGAGCTCCCCCGGTCAAGGTACAGGCTCCCCGCTGTGCTGTAGTCAATAGTCAGCGCTCCGTCAGCAAAGTATACATTGTTTATCGGGGATACGTTGTCGGACTGGTTATTCTCAATTTCTCTACCAAATATTTTTTCAATCAGTATGCTTTCGATAACAGTGGCAATGTTAGCTTCATCGACGCCTATTGTCTCTAAGATATTATAATCTATCGAATAGCCTTCCGTTTTGAATGTTTCATAAAAATAGTATATGTTAACCTTTGGAGGAATAACAGCCGTCTCGTTCTGATGCGTGTCTGGGGTGTTCGGAGGTGCGCTGACCATTTCGCTCGGTGTGAGCTCGTATTTATGAGGAATGTTTGGATTAACAGTGACAGGCGCGCTCGGAGGGGCATCCGGAGTGTTCAATTCCGTGTCGGCAGTTTTGCCCGGCGGGACATCCGGCGTACCCGGTTCCATGTCGGCAGGCTCACCCGGCAAAGTGCCCGGAGTGTCCGGTTCTGTGCCGGCTGGCGAATTCGGTGTGCATCCGGCCATGAGAAGGACAATTATTAAAATGACTGTGATTCGTTTCATCTCTCATGCCTCATACGAAATCTGACGTAATACCCTTATAATATGCGCTTATTCTCACTGTTTCTCAACGCCCCTTGAGATACCTCCTCAACAAAAAGGTGCAAAAATATGGGAATGTATACACATTTTCACTGTGGCCGATGTTGCCCCCCGTGAGTTTGATACCATAGCTAATGTCCGGATAGTTTTCGCCACCGATCAATGTCCTGAGCGATTTGGCCCTTCCATCTTTCGCCTTGACTTCGACAGGNATCAGGTCCGCTGCGGTCCTCACGAAGAAATCTTCTTCAAGAGTCGAATCGTCGCGCTTATAATAATACAGCCCGAACCCGCTCTTCACGAATGCTTCCCCGACGATGTTTTCGTAAAGGGCGCCTTTGTAAACGCCAAGGTTTTTATTCGTCCTCAGGTCGTCCTGCGCCTCCTCGTCGAGCATTGCAACGAGCAACCCGTTGTCGGCGAAATAGATCTTATACTTTGTTTCGTCATAGTTACCTTTTAGCGGAAGTTCCGGGAAATTCAGGCAATGGCAAATATTCACTATCCCCGCATCACCCAGCCATTCGATGCAGCCGCGATAGTCCTTGAAACGGGCGCCGGACGCGACCTTTGAAATCTGGAATTTTTTGTTGTCCTTCGCAAGCTGCAGGGGGATTTGGTTGAACACGTTCAGTATCCGGGTTTGATCCATGCCATCAGCATATTTCCGGATATCCTCTTTGTAGTCGGCAAGCAGTTGGCGCTGGATATCGAGCGAACCTTCAAAAGTTCCCTTTGTAATATACTCCCGCACAACCGCCGGCATCCCGCCAAGTATGCAGAAGTCAAGGAAAAGAGAGCTGCAGACCAACATTTCAGTCTCGCTAAATGGCGCCTGTTTCGCCATATGGTCAAGCATGTCAGCGATGAATGCGTCATCGTAACCCTTCGCCCACAAGAATTCCTCGAAATCAAGGGAACGCATTTCGTAATCAGCCTTATAGCCGACGCTGTTGCTCTCTATTCTCCTATAGTTGACGCCAAGCATGGAACCGCTACAGATGACGTCGAATCGGCGGTCGATATCAAAGAATTTCAGCGACGTGGATATTTCCGGAAATTCCTGCAGCTCATCAAAGATGATGAGGGTCTTATCTGCTGCAAAGCGTTTGGACGGATCAATGCGCGATATGTTCTTNATNATATCGTCCGCTTTGTACCCGTCGGATGTGATCGTCCTGTATTTTGGCTCTTCAACAAAGTTGACGTAAATCACGTTTTCGAAATTGTTGGCTCCNAATCTGCNTATAGATTCAGTCTTCCCAACCTGCCGGGAACCTTTGACAATAAGTGGCTTCCTATCCGGGTTTTGTTTCCACTCCGATAGGTATGCATCAATTTTCCGATTCAGATAGATCATCTCGCGGCCTCCTCATGCGGCCATTATACGCTGCATTTTCGGAGAA
>WRNV01000190.1 GCA_009776445.1 Oscillospiraceae bacterium
ATATCCTGTCAGGTGAAATTCAATCGCTCAGGCGCAGGGTAAACGCGCTTGAACATATACTTATCCCAAGCTTAAAAAAGAGCATAGATATGATACAAATGAAACTGAGCGACAGTGAAAGGGAGAACATCACGCGCCTGATCAAAATAAAAAATCAAACATAAAGAAAGTTACGGGGGACTTAACCCCCGTAACACTGACGGCGTGGTTCGCCGCTATTTCGCGTATTCGATAGCTTTCGTTTCCCTAAGCAGGTTTACTTTTATCATTCCAGGGTATTCAAGCTCAGCTTCAATTTTCTTGGCGATACTTCTGGCCAGAAGGATCATCTGATCCTCGGACACTTCCTCAGGCTTAACCATAATGCGTATCTCGCGCCCCGCTTGTATGGCGTACGAACTCTCGACGCCGGTAAACGAGCATGTAAGCTCCTCAAGTTTCTCAAGCCGCTTAATATAACTTTCGATATTCTCGCGCCGCGCGCCAGGCCTTGCGGCGGATATCGAGTCGGACGCCTGAACTATGCAGGCGATAATCGTCCTCGGCTCCACATCGCCGTGATGGGCGTGTATGGCATGGAGCACTTCGTCATTTTCCTTATACTTTTTAGCTAGGTCTATGCCGATGTCAACATGGCTGCCATCAACCTCATGGTCGACTGCTTTGCCAAGGTCGTGCAGGAGTCCTGCCCGCTTGGCCGTCATGACGTCGGCGCCGAGTTCAGCGGCGAGCAAGCCGGCTATGTGCGACACCTCTATCGAATGGTTGAGTACATTTTGACCATAACTCGTGCGGTAACGCATCCTGCCAAGCAGCTTCACTATCTCCTGATGCAAACCGTGGACACCTGTTTCAAATGTCGCCCTATCTCCTTCCGATTTTATCGTCGCATCGACTTCTTTTTTCGCCTTTTCTACCATTTCCTCTATCCTTGCCGGGTGGATGCGCCCATCAAGAATGAGTTTTTCGAGGGATATCCGCGCCACTTCGCGGCGGACGGGGTCAAAACTTGATAAAGTAATAGTCTCAGGCGTATCGTCGATGATTAGATCGACTCCTGTCAGCGTTTCCAGAGCACGGATGTTACGTCCTTCGCGGCCTATAATACGGCCTTTCATTTCGTCATTGGGCAGGGGAACCACAGAGACGGTCGCTTCAGCGACGTGATCCGCCGCGCAACGCTGGATGGCAAGCGATATGTACTCCCGCGCTTTTTGATCGGATTCTTCTTTCAAACGCGATTCGATTTCTTTGATCTTCATCGCCGCTTCATGGGTAACTTCGGATTCAAGGTTCTTTATTAGAAAAGCCTTAGCCTCTTCGACTGTATAGCCAGAGATTCTTTCCAGCATTTCAAATTGGCTGCGTTTGAGCGCCGCTACTTCCTCGTGAGTGGCTTCGAGATCTGCCATCCTCTTGGCAAGCGTCTCCGACTTCTTTTCAATGAGGTCGGTTTTCTTGTCGAGCATTTCTTCCTTTTGTTGAAGCCTTCGTTCCTGTTTTTGGATCTCTGTACGTCGTTCCTTGATTTCGTGTTCGTACTCGTTCCTGTTTTTGTGTATTTCTTCCTTTGCCTCTAGCAATGCTTCGCGTTTTTTGTTCTCGGCAGCCTTGATTGAGTCGTTGATTATTCGTTTAGCCTTTTCCTCAGCGCTCTGTATCTCGCGTTCGGATACTCTTTTCCTATATGTAATGCCAAGAAAGAAAAACACAATGGCGGCTACGATCAAAATAGCTGCGGAGATCACATAGAATAACGGTGAATCTGGCATTGTCGGTATACACACCTCCATTCAAATAATTATTTCGTATTATGATGAGAAGTTCCGGCGGTTGGCGCAACGCTGGAATTTATGTCCGCATCCTGTCGTTTTCCTGGCGCTAAAGTGCGGCAACTGGTATGGAATCTTTATAAATCGTGAAATCTCCCCAAATATTTCACCACATCATTTATACTATTCTATATCCACACCAACCACCTGTCAAGGGAAAATCACAATTCGTTTAGCGAAACATGATTAGAAGGACGCCGGCGGTTCTGGGCAAGACACATTATGCGGTTGTGAACAAGGTATATTATGCTTGACTTTAAAGTCTGCGTAATTTATTATGTAAGGCGTCACAAAGAGTGTCCAAGCGACCGAAAGGCGAAACACAGTAACGCCGCGATGGCGTGGAACTGATTAAATGAATACGCGTGGAGAGGTGTCCGAGTGGTCGTAAGGTGCAACACTGGAAATGTTGTGTAGGGCAACCTACCATGGGTTCGAATCCCATCCTCTCCGCCATAGGAACTAATGCGAACTCTCCCCCGACAAGATTTTTCTTCGTCGGGGAGACGTTCGCGGTTGTTTTTTCGCTATCTTACAAATGATGCTAAGATCAATTGCTCTTTGCACAATGAACCAGCAAGATGTATAATATTGCAGAATAAAAGGTTTTGAAATAAGGTGTGAATTGGAATATGAGTGAATACTTGGTTGGCGACTGACCAATCGGCGGTTCATTCGATCTTTGGCGGAAGAACTACTTCTTCTCTTACGGCAAACCTCCTGATGACACCAGAAAAATGTACCCGGCACTCAGTTCTGAGACAGTCGCCGACATAGCAGTGGCAACAGTTACAGGTGAGGCTACGCTTGACGAGGTTCTTCGCCAATTCGGAGGGTGTGGGCAGATAGAGCAATTGACGATGGCTTATACTTATTTCCACGAGTGAAGCAATACTGCTTGAGGAGAGATCAATAATGACAAAGCTTTCAAAAATTGAAAGAGTTATTGCAAGGTTACTCGTGGATCTTGCTATCCGCAAAACGAGTATTCCATATTCGGATTTATCAAAGATATTGGAACGAGAATATGGAGAAAAAATCAATGAGCATTTTGGATTGTCGAAGCCACTTGGAAATGTTGCAACTCTATGCAATGAATTGGGGTTGCCGATCTTGTCGGTACGAATTGAATATAAAAATAATCCGAGCAAAACGGCAGAAGGCTTTTATGATATCGCCTGCAAACTGAAACCGGCGTATAAATCAATGAAACCAAATGAAGTACGAAATAAAGAGTTGGAACTCACTCGCAACTTCACAGAATGGCAACTCTTGTTAGATTATTTAGATGATAAAACAATTCAATACTCGCAGGAACCGTCGTTGACAATATCAGAGCAGATAGCGTTGTTTGCTGGCGATATAATTGCGCAAAATGGAATAGGACATATAGTATCAACACAAGAAATCATTAATGAACTCATCAAACGTCACGGGACAAACCAAAACAGCGTTTTACCATTCGATTATTGTTATAACCGTTTGAGTGATAATAGTCCGCGCAAAGGACCTCTCTTTTTGAGTATTTAGGAAGAACACAATATCGTGTTTTGGGAAAAGGGTATCCCTATAACGGAGAAGTTTTTGCCCACCCTCAAGGCGGAACAGAACACCTCGTAGGCTACTGCATAAATGGTCAACAGTATCTTGGAAAACCACCTGTATATCCAGACGAAAATCCAGACGATTCTCCCGAGTACCGTGAAGGAAAAAAGAAATCCGTTATTGTAAACACTTACGAGCGTAGTCCTGCCGCCAGACTGCTGTGCATCGATCATCACGGTGCTGTTTGTGCTATATGCGGATTTGACTTTGGTAGAGTATATGGAGCAGAGTGTGAAGGAATGATTCATGTTCATCATTTAAAAATGATTAGCGAAGTTGACAATGAATATATGATAGACCCAGTAGAAGATCTTCGTCCAGTATGTCCTAATTGCCACATGGTTCTGCATAGCAAAAAAGATGGTTGTTATACAATCGAAGACGTTAAAAAAATGCTTGAGTGAGTAACTGAATTCTTCATAAAAACTATCAAAGCCGCTTGTAATCTCGCAGACGGCAATCAACCGATATGAGCACGGCGAAACGCCCTCATGCACCGGGATTACGATGTAATTAGTAGCGAGGTTCATGTTGATATGTTCGACGATCGCTTGGAGATTGTTTCTCCCGGCGGTATGCCTGATGGAACGCTGATACAGGACTGTGATCTTGAGGACGTTTTGTCCATAAGGCGTAATCCTATAATCGCCGAGATATTTCACAGGCTCGATTATATTGAGCGGAGGGGTAGTGGACTCAAGAAAATCCGCGATGAGACCTCTTATCTGTATGGTTACACAGACGATTTCGCACCAAAATTCAAATCAACGCCAACAACGTTCCGCGTGATTTTTAGGAACATGAATTATTACTTGGACGGTACAACCAACCAAGTTACCAACCAAGTTACCAACCAAGATAATTATCACATCGAACGAATTGAAGCCCTCCTTGATTATTGCTTCACTGAGCGGACACGGGAGGAAATACAGCAATATCTTGGAATAAATAATAGAGGCTATTTTAGGGAGAGTATTTTGAAGCCNTTNCTCAATGATGGGAAGTTACAAATGACAATTCCTGATAAACCAAACAGCCGAAATCAAAAGTATGTAACTNCAAAAAAGCAAAAGTAAATCGGATTTTGTNGAGAAGGAGATTACAATGCGCGGAGTGGTCTACGCACGATACAGTAGTATTGGACAGCGTGAAGAAAGCGTGGAGGGGCAACTCCGCGAGTGTAAAGCATTT
>WRNV01000191.1 GCA_009776445.1 Oscillospiraceae bacterium
TTGGGTATCGTTTACTGTTTATTTACGCTTATCGTCGAGATTCCCAGAGAATTATACGCCGCGCTTATATTTATTGTTCCTGCGCTCAATCGTTTTCCTTTTTTGTTACCGGAATCCATACTTCCTGAAAATATCCACTACCCGGCGCGTCGTAATAGACCTCCATATCTGGCCCCGAAGCTTTGTCGTAACCGGAGGACGGCAGCCACTCGCTGTGCGCCCTGTTATACATATTGATAATCTCTGTACCCATGTGTTCGGACACACCGCTGCGGAACACAGCCCAAGTAAATTTTGGAATATTTGCCGTATGGAAGCCTGTGGTATCGCTGCCCGGCTTCTTTAACGCGCAAATGATATACGGAAAGCTGTCGTCGCCCGATTCATAATAACCGCATATTGCGCCAATACAATGTTTGCCGTCCTCGCCATTCTTCGCTCCGGCAGCCTTGAAAAGCCGTTCATATTCACCGTTAGCATAGCTTTCATCCCAAAGCCCCGGAACTATGTCGTTTTCGTCGTTCTTAAATGTCCGCTCAATGCTTTCACTGTGTACCGTTGTTTCCATTTCGACCCGTAGAAAACCGTCTATATTATTAAGGTCAAATATTTGGCTAATCTCATCACTATGCGTTTTATATCCGTCGTCTGATGTTTGAAGACTATCCGATATCGACGCATTATGCGATATCCATCTCTCTCTTGTGTAGAATATCGGATTAGAAAATTTCCGTATGATTGGATTCTTGAAAAACGATTCCGCAGCTCGCCTGCTTGATAATCGGTGACTGCCGGGAATATAGTTATCACCGGGTGTACTGTTATACAGAGAGAACACTGTTGCCCCGAGCTTACCGATTCTAAGGCACTCTATCTGAAAATCAGATAAATCAAACCACCCTAATGCCTGCGCGCAAGTTATCACATCAACGCTGTGGTCAGGCAGTTTGGTAGCTTCGGCTGTGCTGTTGATAATTATTGCGTTTGAAAAAGGCTCCATCGTAACAGATAGTTGAGTTCGCATATCGTCGTTTGGCTCGACAGCGAAAACCTTGTAACCACAATGGGCAATAAGTTCCGTGAACTTACCAGTCCCCGCACCAATGTCAGCAAATACGGCATCTGCTGAGACAAGTGAACGAATATAATCAATAGCATCTTCGGGGTAGCTCGGGCGTGACGTGGCATAGTCATTTGCTTTACCTGTAAATGCATCGGTGTTCATTACTGACCTCTCTATATCAGACTACGAAAATTGATAATATTCCCATCCGGGTCGCGGAACTGGAACGATCTCGCACCCCACGAATGGGTGGTCGGCTCATTGAGCATTTCTGTATCGAGTAGCAAGAACCGTTGATACTCTGCGTCCACATCATCGACATTGAAGCCAACGATCACATTGTTCACACCGCCCGCTTCCACATAACGGAAAGCTGGATTTTCTTCAGCAATATCAACATGGTCAAATACAAGCGTCAGTCCATCCATTGATATGCCGGAATGAATTTCGTCGCCCTCGGCTATTACGCCGAATACGGTTTCGTAAAATGCGCGGAGGCGCAGGACATCGCTGGTGATAAAGCATACATCGGTGAATTTGTGTGTCATTTTTCAAGACTCCCCATACCTCGCAAATACAGTATATTCAGCAATGCGCCGTTGCCTTTCCACCAATTCTTAGCAACTACCCACTCCTCCGGGTAGTTGCTCCAACCCCACGGAATATTCCAAGAGCCGTCGTCAAGCTGTGTGCGTTCAATGAAATCGCACTCATAATCAGCTATGTCTTTGTTATCGCTATAAAAAATGCTATCACGGGAGTTGAAAAACTGAGAAGGCTTGCAGATGTATCCGGATTCCCATTCGGTGGTGTTTTGGGTTATGCCGTGCCTCACTTGTTCAAGCAGTCGCTCTTTGAGCGCAGCAAGGTCTATTAGGTTTGCGACACCCGATTCTATGCAATATTGCCACAAGCGGATAAAACACGCCGCCGTGTGCATATCGCCGAGTAAATCGCCCGCGAAGTAGGACGCATACGCTTCCTTTACAATCCGACAGCCAAGCTGATACAGTTCACTGTTTTTATCAGCAAGGCGGACGATAAACCCTGCAAGACAAGCGGTGGGGTTGTAGTTGTTATGGCTGGTGCTGTCACTTTCGGTGTGCCACCACGGAGCATGAGGGTAGTCGTTGTTTGAACGGACGGTGTTATACCAAAAACTTCCGTTAAACTCTTGTCCGCTCGCGAGATATCGTAAAATCCCCTGCATAATCGGGTACGTCGCATCGGTAAAGTCAATCTCACGCAGAATCTCTGTCGCCGTCCAAGTCTGAATGGGCGATGAGTTGGGATTCCAACAATCGGGTTCAAGCGCGTGACCGAACCCACCGTCTGCGTTCTGATAGGCGGCAAGAGCGGTTAAGACCGCTTCTTTGCTGCCATTCTCGAAATGGTACTGCCAACGTGCAATGTCGAGCGGACGGGCATTGCGGTAGATGAATGTACGGGCGGCGGTGTAGGTTTTGTTTTTATTCATAACAATATCCCCATTTCCATACGAACCTCTTTTCAATCAAGGTCGTTATTCTGATATTCACAGGCATTGAACGGAAACAGCAGAAGGATAATTTTAATCTAGTATAAAATAATCCTCGGCGAGAATGGCATAGTTGTGAACATCACAACCCGTCTGCGAGGCTTGTCTTTGAATTCCCTCAAATGACATACCCACATTGAGCATAACACCGCCGGAACGAGGATTTGTGGAATTATGCTTTGCGGCTATCCTGTTCACTTTGACTTCCTCAAAGAAAAACGCGACAACTCTACGCGCGGCTTCTGTTACTATACCCTTGTGCCAATATTTCTCGCCAATCGCATAACCAATTTCGAGCATATTTCGCAAATCATCAATATCGTGGGCGTTTATATATCCGATAGGCTCGCCCAAATCTTTCAAAACTATCGTCCAATTATATGAGTCTGCTTTTTCATAAGCGGCAACCCAGTTATCTATGGTACTGAACGTGCTGCCGTTCCAGTCGAGATATTTTGCAATGTCAAGGTTTTGATTTGCCCAATTACGAAACATGGCTCCCGCATCGTCCGTAGCAAACCGCCGCAGAATAAGCCGCTCTGTTTCTAGCGTGACCGTGCCTTTGTGTGTCATTGCAAGACCTCCAACCGTTTAATCATGTGAATCAAATGCTCGTCCCGTTCGACTTCTATAAAGCCTTTCGCGAGATAAAACGCCGCCGCTTCCCGATACCAATACGCAAAGCGCGTGTGGATTGTCGTTGCACCTTTCGCTACGGCATATCTCTCAATAGCGGCAAGCAGTTCACCCCCGATACCTTTGCCCTTGAGTTCCGGTTTAATGAACAGCCTTTTCAGCCACAAATCTGTCGGCGATACCGTATGTGTTCCAACCATTCCCACAACTCGGTCGCATTCGCCAATCGCAAGGTAGAAAACATCGTCGCGTTCAATATAGCTATGCTCAATATTAAGTAAATCCTCCCGTAATGTCGGCTTGCTGTACTGCTCCGGAGCATAACTGCCGATAGCATCTTTCGCCGATAGATAACAGAACAACATATCATCGTGATATTTGCGCTCGTACGGAACGATTGTTACTTCTCTTGCCTGTTTTCCTGCACCTGCGTATAAGCGGAGGTATTCTTTCAAAACCTTTTGTTGTGGCGGTGATATATTATCGGGAAGTTCCTTTGGTGCGAAAAATCGAAGCTCGTTCACTTCCATTTTACTCGGATTCAATTCTCCGGTATACTCTCGGCACAGATAGGTAATATCTACATTTGAAACCTCGTCGCCGTTCGGATAAATGTAATGTAATTCCACCCCGGAGAACACCCCGAACAGTTCAAGTCGGTGCGCAGTCAATCCCGTTTCTTCAAAAAGTTCACGTTTCGCCGCGTCCTCAACCACTTCATTCAACTCGACGCTGCCACCGTGTAAGCCCCAACAACCGTTGTCGCACCGTTTCTGCAAAAGCAGTTCACCTTTTGAATTTATAAGAATAACGCTTGCGCCGCATTGCAGAATGGGGGCGTGACCAACGAGTTTACGGAGCGATGATATATATTCAGTCATCCAATTCCCTCCGAATCAATATGCCTTTCATATATTCGCTGTTATTGTGCGTTTCCAATACAAGCCGCTTTTCTTCCTCACTGCATCCGATGAGGATTTTAATTTCACTGTCGCGTTTCATTAAGTCCACCGTACAGATGATAGCGTCAACGAAGTCGCCGCCCGTGCCGCGCCATAAGTCAATCCCACCGCCGTCCATTGACAATGTGTTTTCAAGTTCAGCCAATGCGTCAAGTGTTTTGACAGTTAGAAAGAAGTATCCGTTATCTCTGCAATACTGCTCGGCTGCGTGCAGCAATTTACGACCTATTCCTTGCCTGTGATATTGTTCCAATATGCCCAAGTTAAAAATGTCTGCGGTATATTGGTTGTGAATCTTCAGCGCGATAAATCCGATGGGTTCATTCCCGTCAAGGGCAAGGAACACCGCCCATGTGCCGGAACGTAGATGCTCATCCGCTTCTTCACGGAGTTTATCAAGCGTGTTGTCCGACGAGTAGAGCAA
>WRNV01000192.1 GCA_009776445.1 Oscillospiraceae bacterium
GCGTTTTCTTTCATATACCAATCCTTCACGAGATTGCGGGTCAAGCCCGCAATGACGGGAGTGTAGAGTATTCAGTTGGCGTCAAGTGCATACCCAGGAAATAATTTACAGGAAATAATAATTATTTGCGGAAAACTATACGAAAACAATAAATAATATTTTCTGTACATCACCAACACCAACACTAACACCTAGACCTAGACCTAGACGTCGCGTCAGGTGACCATTACTGTCCCGGCGGGGGCGACGGTGACACAATTTGAGATTGGCATCCAGGTGACCACGACCAGCGTAGGCATGGGCGCTTGGGGACCATTCGACGACTTCTCGGTAACGTATCTAGGCTAACTAAGCGCCAGCGCTCAAGCGCGAGTGTAAAATCAGTCCTAGCATACACAAAACCCACGACAAAGTCGTGGGTTTTGTGTATGCGTTTGATAATGTGAGTACCGGTTCTTTTGAGGATGAACTGGCTGAGAAGTCCGCTCGCCTTGCGGAACTGGACGCTTCTTTGGATATGGATGGCAACACGCCTCCTGTCCATGTGCCGGATTTTGATGACAGACCCGGTGGAGAGGTGGCGGCGACGTCCACGGTATCGGCAATGTACGGCAGTGCGGTAAATACGCCCGAAGCGGTGAGCGCCCAGGCGAAGCCGTCCCTGCTTGAAGCCTTGAACAAGGGCGTGGAAAAGAGCATAGCCGAGTTTGGCGGCGGCGATAAGCAAAAGCCAAAGGAAGTGGCGATATAACTTCGTTGAAATCTGCGTTCATTCGGTCATGACCAAGCAAGCCCGGTCGCGACTCTCATTTCACTTGATTATAGGAAAGGGGGGCTGATTATTCAGCATCGCAACAGAGACATCTTGGTGAACTTCCGAGTGTCGGAGAAAGAAAACGCCCTCATCACCGAGAAGATGGAGGCTGCGGGCACCCGCAACAAGGAATCGTATCTGAGGAAGATGGTGCTTGTAGATTACCGATTTAAACACGCAAAAAACAGGCTATTTGGTGTGGATAGACTTCTCCGATGTCCGGGAACTCTCCCGCTTGCTCCGAAACGCCACGAACAACCTGAACCAAGTGGCGAAAAGAGCCAACGAAACCCACAGCATCTTTGCTTCGGATATAAAGGATTTACAGGACAACTACGAAAAGTTGTGGGTGTCGGCAGAGGGCATTATGAAGAAACTGGCGAATCTGTAGCCCAAGAAAGCGGCGGTCACTCCATAAACCATATGGACGTGACCGCCGTGCTTTTTTGGTTCATGTGACCCAATTGAATCAAACAGTTACCTCTACTTGAGCTAAATGAATCTTTATATTCGGTTTATCAGTCTTATGCACAAATATGATAAATAGGGCGATGCGGTTTTCTTTTGTCCAAAATCCCATCCTTTGAATTTTTGATAGACTGATTCTGGAGTGAACATACCATCTGCGTCCTGTTTCCCTTTTATCAAGTCAATCATCTCACAAAAGCGCGGATCAGTTTTCACAAAGTCAAACCTGCTCAAGCAGTCGGCAACACTTACTATGTCATACCACATGGCGGGGGCTTTCAATTTGCGGAAGTCAGTACCCATATAAAACATATATGGGTGCCTTTCAAGGCTGTTTTCCCATAATGTAAGAATGACCTCTACCCCGGCTTTTACAATATCGCTGTTTCTGTATTCATCAATCTCTGATAATAGATTCAGCATGATAAGCGTTGCAAATGGGCAGCAATCGTCTTTCCGTCCGGGGCCTCTGAATTTTCCATGTTCTTCAGATACCGAGCATGGAAAACCCTGTTCCTTAAAAAGAGTTAATAAGTGTTCCACGCCCTGTTTGATATGTTGTTGATAATCAACTTTAGTTTTTAGTAACGCCATAAGCAATAAAGGCGCATCGCACAAGCACCAACCGAAAACATCTTCGCCCTTTCCACCATAATGCGGTGGAATATTTGTCATGGACTGATAAACTCCGTCCTTGTCTTTGTGGCTCATAATCTGCTTAATTGCACTGTCGATTTTGGGTATATCCGTATCAAGTCCAATATCTAGAAGGAACAACAGCTTGTGTATTGATAAGCCGGGGTCTTTATGATTTCTAACGATTGCATTGTGAAAATTAGTAATATCGTTAAGGTAAGATAATATTTTGTTATCTTTCAATGCGTCGTTTTTCAAGTCAAACAAATCTTCTTTTCTTTCGCTAAGAAGATTTACTCGTATAGCGTATTGTAGCCAAGGCTCGCTCATTACTAAGATATTTTCATACATAAGTTATCTCCGCACAAATATTATATATATCCGCTTTTTCGAAACAGATATGGCGGTTATTGCACAAATCTTGCTATTGCAACCCATGAAGCGTTTTTAATAGTTTATTGATTCGGGACTGCCCGGATGATGCTAAATGTGGACTTCTATATTCCAAAACTTCAATAAAAGCCGTTGCATTTTTGCTGGTAAAACAAGTTGAGCATCTTTCAGCGTGTTGCGGTACTTCCTTCGGTCTGCACTTCCTGAGATGCTTCAAAAGTATCGGCAAGACTGTTTCAGCGTACTCATCGCTTGCTTTGCATAATCCGGCAAAAACACTAATACTGTTGTCCACTGTTATGGTGCTTCCGTTTTCATATGCAAAAATGATTACATCAAGTTTTTCATAGATTTGTTGAGAAGCTAAATACGCAATTCTGGCAAGCGCCGTCATACATCCCCAAACCAATCTGTTGTTTTTGGAGTAAAGCCCGGAAATGAAGTCATCTGCATAATCACAAATCAACGCAGGATTCCTCTCGCCGATTTCATACAAAACCTTGATACAGTCATTGGCAACTGCTTTATCTGCGCCTTTGAACCCCTCGACNATTTCTTTAATGCCGATTGTATCGCCGTTATTACAAAGGTACTCGGCTAACTCAATATTTGGTTCTTCGTCATTACGTCNAAGCCTACAGGCTAACCTTTCAATCACGTTTGTCACCTCGATACCTAAAAGATTCCGCAGTACCTCATTTTGCGGGTTCGTGTAAATATAATCCGAATCTAAGTATTGGTAATCATTGCGTATATTGTTTTTCCTTTGCTGTATCAACTACCTGCTCGAGAGTAATTTTTCCTAAACAATAGTCACGGATGATCTCAATGCTGCGGCGCGTGGGCTTATATCCTTCAAACATATTAGAGCCGATAGCTTGAGCGGTGGTTTCCAAGGTGGCTAAATCAGGAAATGACACGCCCATAAGGGTTAATGATTTACGGTCAATGACAATAGGGCTAAACGGCATAAAAATAACCTCCAATTCTCTCAACAGTGTTGAGGGTTTTATGCACCTGCTTCTTCAATCGAGCCTTTAATAAGTATCGGGGCGACATTTCCGAGTTTGGCACGGTAATTCTCATTGCTCATAATTGCCATATATGTTTTTGCAAACTTTTTTGTATTGACGGGGGAAAAGAAATTGCAATTTCACACATATCTCCCCATGAAAAAGCATCGCGCGCTGACCACCACGAATGAAACCGAGCATAACGGTCAAACTCCTGGCGGCTGAGTTTTACAACCCCCCATCTCTTCTAATCTCCTAACCAAATCGCGATGCGCCGCGTTCCTGAACAAATCGCATAATTGCCTCCTGTACTCCGAGCGTGTGATAGCCATTGTAGAGGATATATGCCTTTTCGACCGGAGCTACCTTGATTACATCTTTGCTTGGCGTACCCATAAGCGTCCAGTATCTGTACAAGTATCCAATCCAATACAGAGCCTCGGAATACTTTTGCTCTTGAAGCGGCTTTATTCCTACCGCACGCAATAAGGCTTTACCAATCTGCTCATTTTGTGCAGTGCTGAATGAAGCAGTGTCTTCTGCGATATGGCTCTGCATGAATTTCTCGATAAAATCGAAAGCGTCCACGTTCAGTGCGCTCTGACAGTTCTCGAACAGCTCGGCTTGTTTTTCAATGACATCCAACTCGTCCAAGCTGAACCCTTCGCGTTCCCAGTTGATTTTCATATCAAAGTCTAAATCCGCCATTATCAAACACCTCTTTCACGATTGATTCGAGCGATTGCTCGGTTGTGGGTGCTTTTTTAGGCATTAGTCCTATCCTCCGTATAGCTCTTATCGATTTCCATTATATCTGTGATGTCGCAATCAAGGGCTTCGCAGATTTTTAGCAACACATCTGTCGTAATATTCTCACCCTTTCCGAGCTTGGCGATGGACGCTGTGCTGATTCCTGCCCTCAGTCTTAAATCTCTACGGTTCATCTTTTTATCTATCAGCATTTTCCATAATTTGTTGTAACTAATCAACATAATTGCACCTCGTGCTTTTTCATAGTGGGCAAACACAAGTTAATTATAACATTGCAGTAAGCAACAATCAACAATATATTTGCAAACGCGAAAACAAAAGGAGTGGGATTAAATATCCGCAAAATTCACTGTTTAGCAGCTGCAAATTAAACTTCCTGGGTATGCACTTGACGCCAACTGAATACTCTACACTCCCGTCATTGCGGGCTTGACCCGCAATCTCGTGAAGGATTGGTATATGAAAGAAAACG
>WRNV01000193.1 GCA_009776445.1 Oscillospiraceae bacterium
GAAAGCGATTTACTCACACGGAACGGCTTTGTATCTGCATGACCTAACCGACCGCGATCCGATCAGCCTGTCCGTGACTGTGCCAACCGGGTATAACACCAAGCAACTGCTATCGGAAGGCATGACAGTTTTTTCGGTAAAGAAAGAGTTGCACGAAATTGGAATCGCTAAAATGCTTACTAAGTATGACCATACTGTTATTTGCTATAACGCGGAACGTACTATTTGCGATTGTGTCCGCAGCCGCAGCCGCATGAATGCCGAAACAGTCACCGAAGCAGTCAAGAGATACGCAAGACGTTCAGACCGGGACATCAACTCGCTGATGAAGATAGCGGCAGTGTTCGGCGTGAAGAAAATCCTGCGGGGTTATCTGGAGGTATTATTGTGAAAACATAAATGCAGTTAAAAGCAAAGACGCGGAACCTTTCCGCAACATCAGGCATACCGACTCACATCATTCAGCGCAATTACTTTCTGGAGCGGTTTCTTGAACGGTTATCATTGTCGAGTTATAAGAACAGCATTGTGTTAAAGGGCGGTGTCCTCATCACTTCGATACTCGGCATTGAAGCCCGCTCAACTATGGATTTAGACGCGACGATGAGGGCGTGGGCGCTGCCATCAGGCGATATGTCGAGCAATGTTTTGGCAATCGTAGATGAGATTCTGCGGACACCCATTAACGATAGCGTGACATTTACCGTTGTTGGAACAGAAGAAACAAGAGTAGAAGCGGAATATCCCGGCTGCCGTGTTACTCTCGGCGTGACTCTGGATAAGCTCCGCGATACGGTGAAGATTGACTTTACGGCAGGAGATGTCATAACTCCAAGCCCGATTGAATACGGGTACAAGCTGATGTTCGAGGACAGGGAGATCAGCGTCCTTGCCTATAACCTTGAAACAGTCCTTGCAGAAAAGTTTATCGCCGTGCTGTCGTTTGATGTTATCAATTCGCGTATGAAAGATTTTTACGATATACATATGCTCNTGAGCGGGCATGGAGGGTCAGTAAGTCAGGACGTTTTCGCGGAAGCGTTGCANAACACCGCAGGTCAGAGGCAAATGCTCCGCTATATAGAGCAAGCCGGGGAAATAATCGACACAATAGCCGGAAATTCGGAAATGTCTGATTTTTGGAAGCGATACAGCGCAACGAACCAATATGCCGCCGATATAGGATATGAGAGAGTAATATCTGCTTTGCGTATCCTGACACAGTGGATTGCTGCTTCACAATAAAATCGCATTGCTATACCCAAGAATCACAAAAGGCGCGGCAGCCGCCAATTTCGGACAACCGCCGCACTTGTGTTTTTCATAGTGGTCAGGCGGTGTCTGACCATTACATCACTTAACTTAAATTTATCATACAAATTTTCAAAACGCTATTGACTCTAACATTGTGACAAGGCTTATCCTGTGTTTGCAAACCGGATTGCAAAGCTGAAAGGAGGCGCACCTTTGTTCAAGATAGGTGATTTTTCAAAACTGGTTCGCGTGTCGCCCCGTATGCTGCGGCATTATGAGAAGTGCGGGCTGCTCTATCCTGCCGAAATCGACAAATTCACGGGCTACCGGCAGTATAGCGCCGCTCAGATACCACTGCTCACAAACATCGTGACTTTGCGGGACTTGGGGTTTTCCATTGACGAAATTGGCGATGCGCTCCCGCATTTTGACGACGCCGCTTATATGAGCAATGTGTTCCGCGCCAAAGCCGCTTCGGTAAAGAAAAACATCGAAGCGGAACAGGGAAAGCACGATAGGCTCATGCAAATGAGCGACACAATGCGAAAGGAGCATAGCATTATGATTTGTGATGTAGAATTGCAGAAACTTACGCCGGTCAAAGTGCTGGCACTGCGGGGCATTATCCCGCATTACCGCGACGAGGGTATGCTTTGGGAAAGGCTTGGGAGGTTCATCGGCGAAAACAATGTGATGTGCCACAGCGACGGCTATTCAACATACTTCGACGAGGAATACAAAGAGTCCGACCCCGATGTGGAAATCGCCGTCCCAGTTGACGAATTAGGTGAAAGCAAAGGCGAATTTATTTACAAGGAATACGCTGAAATCCCCTTAGCCGCGACTGTTCGCTTTTCAGGCCCGTTCGACGGCGGCTATGACGCCGCTAGTGAGAAGCTGGCTGAGTGGATGGAAGGTAACGGCTATACGTTTGCCGGATATTTGCGCGGCCATGTCATCACATCGCCGGACGATGAAAAAGACCCGGAAAAATGGATGACGGAACTGCAAGCGCCGGTTGTGAAAAAATAGTACCGACAATGCCTTCGAGCGCGTCCACGTTCTTCTCTACGCATTCCAGTTGCTCACTTACCGATTGCCGGCCAGGGTTTATCTCAGAATGTATCGAAAGCAATGAAACACCATTGACGCTCGAAATTGGCAGTATCAGAGATATCGCGGTTTCCGTTTCTACGAAAGATCTAATAAACTTAAAACTCCCTTTTGAAATAGATGTGCCGTTATAGAGCCGCATGTATCTTGCAGACATGCATCACGCAAACTCAGTATAAAGCACAATCTTAACAGAGGAAAATGGCAGGGGTTCGAGGTTTTGAACCTCAAGGTGTTTAACCCTATAGGCTTAAGCGTAGCTGTGAATGTATCCTAATTGGAGCCTGCGCGAAAATAAAACTCATATGAAAATTCACATGTCAAAACCAACAAAGAGCATATTAATGATTTTTCCTGACGGAACCACGCTATATCACTTAGTTGGGAGTAGGTTCGTTGGATTCAATGACCCAACGCCTAGAGTTTCTTTTAGCGCAGTGGAGTTGATGAATATTTATGTTGGATGCAATGAATCACTAACAGGTAAATTTACTAGGTACAGCAATACGAATTGGGATCCGTGGGGGCGGCAATTGGTACACGATTTCTTCACTGCAACTTGGCCGGAAGATATACCATTTTCGATTCCACTGCCGCCCTTACCGGGTCCTTTGCCCGTTTTTTAGGAGGTGTATACTATGCAATTAAAGAAAGCGGTCAAAAGCATTCTGCTTCCCGTAATGGAAAGTGAAGGCTTTAGCATAATTGATAGCGCGCCAGGATACTATGAATTTGGATTCAACGATGACTCTTTGAGAGTCGTTGTTGACAAAAATCCTTGGGATCCAACTGATATGAGGGTTAATTTGTATTATCGTGATCATGATGGTCTTTTTTCGAGCCTTGGTCTCAATCAGCTTATCGACTATATAGAAACAGACTTATCTTACTCTAATCAAGAAGAACTAGAAAATAAGCTTCAGGTTATTGCAGATATATTAAAAACTCACACCATACCACTTTTAAAAGATTTACGAGATAATCACATATTTCTTCAAGAAGGAATGGAGAATCGGATCTCTGAAAATCCAGAAAAGCAAGCGGCTCAATATGCAGCTGATAATTCACTTCTTGTGTCTCATAAACTCTCTAATTTTCTCTTTGTTGAAGATCGTATTGCTGCAATTCGAGGTGATACTATAACCCAATGGAGATCGAATTTTAATGTGCATTTTGACGAGATAATTGCGCTGATTTGTTATTATGGTGAAATCACTAGACAGAAGGCTCCAAAAAAAATTAAGTGGAATTGGAAAAATGACAAAGACTATACCTTCTTCGCCTTGCAATATGACGAAGGATGGGGTTTCCCTGATGGCGAAATTAAAGATTACTGGAACTATAGTCCCTATATTCCTGCATATACGCTTGTTCCTATAGAGCTACGATATTAGCGGCGTCACAGCGCAAACGAAGCCCAGGTAACGCTATACCAATACGACAAACGTGGCCGAGCCACCAAAGAAATAAACGCAGCCAATTGGCTTAATGATAAAAAAACAATCGCAAATCGTTTATGATTGTCATTTATTTGGTATGTGTTATAATTGGGATGTTGATATTATTTTCTGTGTTGATGATTAAGTGACTGAACTATGGCTTGATCTAAATACTGCTAGAGAGGAGAACGGAAGCATGGGTGCTGATTTTTATGGGTATTATGTTCCTTATCAGGAGGATAAAAACAAAGCATTGCAAGAACTAAGGCTGAGGGAGTTTGAAGCGGGTCGTTATACGGCAGCGTTAATCGAAAACGATATTTATCCCGAATATGGACCGGATACAAGCCCCTTTATGGATGATGTTTCAGACGAACCTGCACCAGGAAAAGTTCATGAAAGCATTGAAGATGCTCTAAATGATGAAATGGCGCAGGAAGAAGGTACAGGATCAATACTGGATTTGAGAGAGGTGTCGGATAAAAAAGAAATGTGTGTAGCTCATATACCTACAAAAGAAGATATGCTTGAATACTTTGGCACCGACAAGCCAAATAGAAAACAGTTGGAGGATGGAATTTGGGATTACAGCGACTATCTTGCTAATCTCATTGGAGTGCGGGGGATAGGTTTTTGCATAACAGTTTTTTCAGATGAACAAGCTACAGAATTGTTTTTTGGTGGATGGTCTTTTGATTAGATGTGTCCAAGAAAACGCAACTCCCAGTATAA